>NZ_JAMYBV010000004.1:0-270424 GCF_024126635.1 Pseudomonas sp. VA159-2
TTCGCCCTGCTGAAAGGGCAGGACGAATATCAACCTAAAGTCAGCTAATGGGCTTCCCTGAAACCATAGAATCTCCTACAGTTTCGAACCTGCCTCTGCGCCCTTGGTGGTCTGCTCGGCCAACGCCACCGCGCGGAACATCGCCCGGCGCTTGTTGAGGGTTTCTTCCCACTCCAGCGCCGGTACCGAGTCGGCGACGATACCGCCGCCGGCCTGTACATGCAGCTCGCCATCCTTGATCACCGCGGTGCGGATGGCGATGGCGGTGTCCATGTTGCCGTTCCAGGCAAAGTAGCCCACCGCGCCACCGTAGACACCGCGCTTGACCGGCTCCAGCTCGTCGATGATCTCCATCGCGCGGATCTTCGGCGCCCCGGACAAGGTGCCCGCCGGCAGGATCGCGCGCAGCGCGTCCATCGCCGTCAGCCCCTCACGCAACTGGCCGGTGACGTTGGAGACAATGTGCATGACGTTGGAATAGCGCTCGATCACCATCTTTTCGGTCAGGCGCACGCTACCGGTGGACGACACCCGCCCCACATCGTTGCGGCCCAGGTCGATCAGCATCAGGTGCTCGGCAATTTCCTTGTCGTCCGACAGCAGGTCGTCTTCCAAGGCGCGGTCGGCCTCTTCGGTAGCCCCACGCGGGCGGGTGCCGGCGATCGGGCGCACGGTGACCAGGTTGTCCTCGACCCGCACCAGCACTTCCGGCGAACTGCCGACCACGTGGAAGTCACCGAAGTTGAAGAAGTACATGTACGGCGTCGGGTTGAAGCAGCGCAGGGCGCGGTACAGGTCGATGGGCGCGGCCTTGAAGTCGATGGACATGCGCTGCGACGGCACCACCTGCATGCAGTCGCCGGCGAGGATGTACTCCTTGATCCGGCCCACGGCGTTTTCATAGTCGTCACGGGTATAGCTGGAACAGAATTGCGGCTCGGCCGCCTGTGGGCCGCTCAGGTCCAGGCCGCGGCGCGGGGCGATGGGCTGACGCAGCGTGGCCAGCAACCCTTGCAGGCGCGCCTGGCCCTGCTCGAAAGCCTGCTCGTCGGCCGGGTCGACCAGCACGATGGCGTGCATCTTGCCAGCCAGGTTGTCGAACACCACCACCGCGTCGGAAACCATCAACAGGATATCCGGCACGCCAAGCGGATCCGGGTTCGGGCTGGCGCCGAGGCGTTTTTCCACATAACGCACGCAGTCGTAGCCGAAGTAACCGACCAGGCCACCGTTGAATCGCGGCAGGCCCGCAATGTCGGCGACCTTGTAGCGCTCCTTGAAGGCCTCGACGAAGGCCAGCGGGTCCTCGACATCGTGGCTTTCCACCTCGACGCCATCCTCCAGGATGCTCACGTGGTAGCCATGCACCCGCAGCACGGTGCGCGACGGCAGGCCGATCATCGAGTAACGCCCCCATTTCTCGCCGCCCTGCACCGACTCGAGCAGGTAGGAGTTGGGTTGGTCGGCCAGTTTCAGGTAGATCGACAGCGGCGTGTCGAAGTCGGCCAGGGTTTCACAGGCCAAGGGGATGCGGTTGTAGCCGGCAGCGGCCAGGCGCAGGAATTCTTCGCGGGTCATGTGTAGCCTCGGGCAAGCAGCAAAGGGGGCAGACAAACGGACGTACCGGCGGGTGCCGGTGGGCAGCAGTCAGGCGCGCCAGCGCCAGCGGGCCAGGGCCTTGATGACTTTCATCCAGAGTTTGCCGGTAACCACCACGTTGTTGTCTCTGCTTGGCGGGGCTTGAAGGTCCGTCAACGTTATCCCAGTGTCGGAGACTAAGCAACCGGGCAGCAGCAAGCGCAGGTCGTCGATGACCAGGCTGGGGGATTCCTCGTCGATGGGGCGGCCATGATTGTAGCCGTAGCTCAGGCCTACGCACTTGACGCCGGCGGCCTTGGCAGCCAGCACGTCGCTGCGCGAATCGCCGACGAACAACGATTGTTCGGCGCTGACCCCGGCCATCTTCATCACGAACAACAGTGCCGCCGGGTCGGGTTTCTTCTGCGCCAGGGTATCGCCGCCGATGATCCAGCGGAAATAGCGACCGATCTTCATCTGGTCGAGCAAGGGGGCGACGAAGCGTTCGGGCTTGTTGGTGATCAGCGCCATCTCCACGCCCTGCTTGCGCAGCCAGCGCAAGGTGTCGCGCACGCCGGGGTAGACCACGGTCAGCTCATGGCTTTCGGCGTAGGCCTCCATGAACAGCGCCAGCGCCTGCTCGGCCAGCGCGTCGTCCACCGCCTGGTGCTCGATGCTACCGGCCAGGGCCCGGCGCACCAGCACCTGGGCGCCGTTGCCGACCCAGTGGCGTACCGCCTCCAGCCCGGCGGGCGGGCGCCCGAGTTCGAGCAGCATGCGGTCGACGGCTGCGGCCAGGTCGGGAACAGAGTCGATCAGGGTGCCATCCAGATCGAACATCACCAGCCTGGGCAGCGTCCCCGGGAACAGCTGCTCGAAGCCACTCATGCGCGGGCCAGCGCCAGTTCGGCACGCATCTTGTCGATGACCTGCTTGTAGTCCGGGGTGTTGAAGATCGCCGAACCGGCAACGAAGGTGTCGGCGCCGGCGGCAGCGATCTCGCGGATATTGCCGACGTTGACGCCTCCATCGATTTCCAGGCGGATATCGCGGCCGCTGGCATCGATCAGCGCACGGGCTTCACGCAGCTTGTCGAGGGTGCCGGGGATGAACTTCTGGCCGCCGAAGCCTGGGTTGACGCTCATCAGCAGGACCATGTCGACCTTGTCCATCACGTACTTCAGCGCATCCAGGCTGGTGGCCGGGTTGAACACCAGGCCGGCCTTGCAGCCACCGTCCTTGATCAGTTGCAGCGACCGGTCGATGTGCTGCGAGGCTTCCGGGTGGAAGGTGATGTAGGTGGCGCCGGCCTCGATGAAATCGCCGATGATGCGGTCGACCGGGCTGACCATCAGGTGCACGTCGATCGGTGCGGTCACGCCGTACTTGCGCAGGGCGCTGCAGACCATCGGGCCGATGGTCAGGTTGGGCACGTAGTGGTTGTCCATGACATCGAAGTGGACGATGTCGGCCCCGGCGGCCAGGACCTTGTCGACGTCCTCGCCCAGGCGGGCGAAATCGGCGGACAGAATGGAGGGGGCAATAGCGTAGGGCTGCATGGCGCACCTGTTGGGCAGAATCACGGTGGCGCGCATTGTAACCCAGGCAAGCGAATGAGGGCTGATTGGTATCAAGGGTGTGCAACACGTGGCAAGCCCGCCCCCCCCTTACTGAGCGCTTTCATGATCAGCCCGGCTGCTGGGTCCTCAGCTTCTCGCTGCGCCCGCGCAGCCACTCCAGGGTCAGCAGCAGGATCACCGAGAAGGCGATCAGCAAGGTGGCCGCCGCCGCGATGGTCGGGCTCAGGTTCTCACGGATGCCGCTGAACATCTGCCGTGGCAGGGTCGCCTGCTCGGGCCCGGCGAGGAACAGCGTCACCACCACTTCATCGAACGAGGTGGCAAAGGCGAACAACGCTCCGGAAATAACCCCCGGCGCGATCAGCGGCAGGGTCACCCGGCGAAACGCCAGTAACGGCGAGGCCCCCAGGCTGGCCGCCGCGCGTACCAGGTTGTAGTTGAAACCCTGCAGCGTCGCCGACACGGTGATGATCACGAACGGCACGCCCAGCACCGCGTGCACCAGGATCAGCGAGGTGAAGCTGTTGCCCATGCCCAACGGGGCGAAGAACAGGTAGCTGGCCACGCCGATGATCACCACCGGTACCACCATCGGCGAAATCACCAGCGCCATCACCAGCGACTTGCCGGGAAAATCGCCGCGGGTCAGGCCAATGGCGGCCAGGGTGCCGAACACCATGGCCAGCACGGTGGCCGCCGGGGCGACGATGATGCTGTTCTTCAGCGCGCGCATCCACTCGGCCGAGGCGAAGAAGTCCTGGTACCAATGCAGCGAGAAACCTTGCAATGGATACACCAGGAAGCTGCCACTGTTGAATGAAAGGGGGATGATCACCAGCACCGGCAGCACCAGGAACAGCAGGATCAGGCCGCAGAGAATCCGCAGGCTGTAGAACCACACCCGCTCCACGGGCGACATATAGGGGCTCAGCATGACAAGGCTCCTCAGCTCAGGCGCAGACGGCTGGCGCCGACCAGCCAGCTATAGATCAGGTACAGCAGCACGGTCGCCAGCAGCAGCAAGCCGCCCAATGCGGTGGCCATGCCCCAGTTGATGCTGGTGTTGGTGTAGAAGGCGACGAAGTAGCTGACCATCTGGTCGTTGGGGCTGCCCAGCAGCGCCGGGGTGATGTAGTAGCCGATGGCCAGGATGAACACCAGCAGGCAGCCGGCGCCGACACCGGCGTAGGTCTGCGGGAAGTACACCCGCCAGAAGCTGGCGAACGGGTGGCAGCCAAGCGAGATCGCCGCGCGCATGTAGCTGGGCGAGATGCCCTTCATCACGCTGTACAGCGGCAGGATCATGAACGGCAGCAGGATGTGCACCATCGAGATGTACACACCGGTGCGGTTGAACACCAGCTCCAGCGGTTGGTCGATGATACCCATGGCCATCAGCGCGCTGTTGATCAGGCCGCCGGATTGCAGCAGCACGATCCACGCCGCCACCCGTACCAGGATCGAAGTCCAGAACGGCAGCAGCACCAGGATCATCAGCAAGTTGCTCTGCCGGGTCGGCAGGTTGGCCAGCAGGTACGCCAACGGATAGGCAAGCACCAGGCAGATGGCGGTGATCACCACGCCCATCCACAGGGTGCGGGCGAAAATATCCAGGTAGATGGCCTGGTCGGGCGTGGCCTTGGCCAGCTCACCGAGGTCGTCGATACGGTGGTCGAGGGACGCCAGCAGGTAGAACGAAGTGACCGTACTGGTATTGCGGCGGATCGCCTGCCAGTAGGCCGGGTCGCCCCAGCGCTCGTCCAGCGCTTGCAAGGCTTCTTTATAAGAAGCCGGCTCGGCCTTGAACGGCAGGGCCCGGGCGGTCTTGGCCAGCAGGCTGCGGTAACCGGCCAGCTCCATGTTCAGGCGCTTGGACAGGTCGCCCAGGGTCTGGTTCTTGCGCGATTCGGCCAGGTCCTGGCTCAGGGCCTGGTAGACCGGCTCGCCGGGCAGGCTCTTGCCATCCCACTGCGCCACCGCCTCGACGGTGCGCGGCAAGCCGGCGACCACCTCGGGGTTGCCGACGCTCTTGTACAGCAGCGCCGCGATCGGCACCAGGAACACCAGCAGGAGAAACAGCGCCAGCGGCGCGATCAACGCCTGGGCCTTCCAGCGGTTGACCCGCTCGGCATGCTTGAGGCGCTGCTTGAGGCTTGGACCTGCGCCTTCGTTGAGGGGCACTGCAATGGCCATGGCGAACTCCGGGAAAACAGGGGTGAGGACTATCAGGCCGCACCTGACATCCTGGTTTGGCGCGGACACTGTGGGAGCGGCCTTGCGTCGCGATGGGCTGCCAAGCAGCCCCGGCGCGCCTGCATGATGCCGAGATCCCGGGGCCGCTACGCGCCCCATCGCGACACAAGGCCGCTCCTACAGGATTACTTCTTCGCCGCCCAGGCGTTGAAGCGTTGCTCCAGCTGTTCGCTGTTGTCGGCCCAGAAGGCCACGTCGATCTGCACCTGGTTGGCGATGTTCTCAGGCGTGGTCGGCATGTCCTTCTTCACCGCATCGGCCAGCAGCGGGACGGCCTTGGAGTTGGCCGGGCCGTAGGCGATGTTCTCGGAGTAGGTCTTCTGCTGTTCGGGCTGCACGGTGTAGGCGATGAATTTCTTCGCCTCGTCCACATCCTTGGCGCCCTTCGGAATGGCCCAGGCATCGAAGTCGTAGATACCGCCGTTCCACACCACCTTGAGGTTGCTTTCCTTCTGCACCGCGGCAATCCGGCCGTTGTAGGCCGAGCTCATGACCACGTCACCCGAGGCCAGGTACTGCGGCGGCTGGGCGCCGGCTTCCCACCACTGGATGCTCGGCTTGAGTTCGTCGAGTTTCTTGAAGGCGCGATCCTGGCCTTCCTTGGTAGCCAACACCTTGTACACCTCTTTGGGCGCGATACCGTCAGCCATCAGAGCGAACTCGAGGGTGTACTTGGCGCCCTTGCGCAGGCCGCGCTTGCCGGGGAATTTCTTCGTATCCCAGAAATCGGCCCAGCTGGTCGGCGCACTCTTGAGCTTGTCGGCGTTGTAGGCCAGCACCGTGGACCAGACGAAGAAACCCACCCCGCACGGCTGGATGGCCCCCGGCACGTAGTCGGCTTCGTTACCGAACAGTGCCGGGTCGAGCTCCTCGAACATGCCTTCATCGCAACCCCGGGCCAACTCCGGCGACTCCACCTCGACCAGGTTCCAGCTCACGCTCTTGGTATCGACCATGGCCTTGACCTTGGCCATTTCACCGTTGTACTCCCCGGCGACGATCTTGCCCTTGCCGGCCTTCTCCCACGGCTCGTAGAACGCCTTGGTCTGGGCCGCCTTGTTGGCACCGCCAAAGGAGATCACGGTGAGGTCGGCCGCCATGGCCTGGCCGGCGGCGAACAGCCCCAGGGCCAGGGCGGTCAGGTTCAACTGCTTGCGCATTATTATTCTCTCCACAGTACAGGGTTGGTGACGCAAACCATCAGTGGGCTTCGGTAATCGGATCGAGCGCGCGGCCGTGCTCTACCTCCCAGCCCAGCGGTACCACATCGCCCACGGCCAGGGCCGGGTCGAGCTCGGCGATTGGCTGCTTGACGAAGAAGTCGGCCTTGCCGCAGACCTCCAGGCGCACCCGCACGTGGTCGCCCAGGTAGATGAACTCGGCCACGCGGCCGGAGAAGCGGTTGACGCAGCGCTCGCTGTGGCCGTTCAGGCGCACCCGCTCGGGGCGGATCGACAGGGTCACCGGCTCGCCGGGCTGGCCGACATTCACCGCCAGCGCCTCGACCCGCTCGCCGCGGGCCAATTGCACTTGGCAGCGGTTGCCGTCACTGGCCAGCAAGGTGCCGTTGAGGCGGTTGTTCTCGCCGATGAAGTTGGCGACGAAGGTGTTGCAGGGTTCTTCGTAGAGCGTGCGCGGGTCGGCGATCTGCTGGATTTCGCCCTGGTGGAACACCGCCACCCGGTCGGACATGGTCAACGCCTCGCCCTGGTCGTGGGTCACATAGACCACGGTCACGCCCAGGCGCTGGTGGATGTGCTTGATCTCCATCTGCATGTGTTCGCGCAACTGTTTGTCCAGGGCACCGAGCGGTTCGTCCATCAGCACCAGCTGTGGCTCGAACACCAGGGCGCGGGCCAGGGCCACCCGTTGCTGCTGGCCGCCGGAGAGCTGGCCGGGATAGCGCTTGGCGAAGGCATCGAGCTGGACCATGTTGAGCACGCGCTTGACCCGCTCGCTGATGTCGGTCTTGCTCAGGTTGCGCACGGTCAGCGGGAAGGCCAGGTTCTCGGCCACGGTCATGTGCGGGAACAGCGCGTAGTTCTGGAACACCATGCCGATGTCGCGCTTGTGCGGCGGCACGTTGTTGATCGAACGGCCGGCCAGCTGGATCTCGCCGGCGGTGGGGGTCTCGAAGCCGGCGAGCATCATCAGGCTGGTGGTCTTGCCCGAGCCGGACGGGCCAAGCAAGGTGAGGAACTCGCCCTTGCGGATGTCCAGGTTGAGGTCCTTGACGATCAGCGATTCGCCGTCGTAGCTCTTCTGCACGCCCCGGAAGCTGACCAGCGTCTCGTTCGACTTCGCCTCGCTCATGCCCTGCACCTTCTTGTTGGAATGACTGCGTAGGGCAAGCGTAGAAGAGACGCAAGCGCACGGAAATCGGGGCGACCGAGAGAATGCCCTCATCCGGGTGGAAGAGTTGTTGTAGGGATCGCCCTACAAGGATGGCGTTTTCACGACAGACGCATGCCCTTGCAAGAGCGGCCTTGCCGAGGCGTCGGGCCGGTCGGATCGGGCGGTTTCGCAGCCCCCTCGCCACACATGGCCGCTCCGGCAAACAACCGCACATGTCGCAATCAGACCAGCTTGTGCTCCATGGCGTACTTCACCAGCTTCGCCAGCGAGTTGACCTTGAGCTTCTGCATCAAGCGCGCCTTGTGGGTGCTGATGGTCTTGCTCGACAGCGCCAGCTGCTGGGCGATGTCGTTGACGTTGGCGCCCTGGGCCAAGCGCTCGAACACGGAAAACTCGCGTTCGGACAACAAGGTATGCAGTGGTCGGGTTTCGGTCAGGCCCACTTCGAACACCATGCGGTCGGCCAGGGCCGGGTCGATGTAGCGCCCGCCCCCGGCCACCCGGCGAATGGCCGTCAGCAGCAGGGCCGGGTCGCTGTCCTTGGTCGCGTACCCCGCCGCGCCAGCCCTCAGCGCGCGGGCCGCCATCTGCGCCTCGTCATGCATCGACAGCATCAGGATCGCCGGCGCGCTGGCCAGCGCACGGATCCGCGGAATCGCCTCCAGGCCATTGACCCCGGGCATGGAGATATCCAGCAACACCACCTCGCACGGGGTATGGCGCAAGGTCTCCAGCAACTGCTCGCCATTGCCCGCCTCGCCCACCACCTGCATGTCCCTGGCCAGGCCGATCAACTGCTTGATGCCCTCGCGGACGATGGTGTGGTCTTCGGCCACCAGCACTCGAATCACGGTCGTGTCTCCTGTTGCAAAGGAATCGCCACGCTCAGGCTGGTGCCCTCGCCCGGCTCGCTGTCGAGGGTCATGCTGCCCCCAAGCATCAGTACCCGCTCGCGCACGCCAACCAGGCCGAACGAGGTTGGCCGCGCCGCGTCGACGGCGAAGCCGACGCCATCGTCGATGACGGTCATGCGCAAGGCATCCCGTTCGTGCGCCAGGGTAATCTGCACGGTATGCGCCTTGGCATGGCGCATGACATTGGTCAGCGCCTCCTGGAGGATGCGAAACAGCCCGGTGGCCTTGGCCTCGCTCAAGGGCGGCAGGTGGTCCGGCACCTGCACCAGGCAGGGAATCTGCGTGCGCGCCTCGAAGCGCCGGCCTTGCCATTCGATGGCCGAGGCGATCCCGGCGTCGAGAATCGGTGGGCGCAGGGCGGTGGCCACGTCACGCACCAGCTGGAACAACTGGGCGATCAGGCGCTTCATGCTGGCCAGGCGCTCATTCAACCCGGCATCCAGCTCGGCGTAAGCCAACTCGCACATCGACACCTCCAGCTTGAGCACGGTCAGCATCTGCCCAAGCTCGTCATGCACTTCCCGGGCGATCCGGGCTTTCTCTTCCTCGCGCACGCTCTCCAGGTGCGCCGAGAGCTCGCGCAGTTGCTCCTGGGAGGCGGCCAGCGCCAGCTCGGCCTGCTTGCCCTGGGTGATGTCCCAGACCACGCCGTCCCAGACCATGCGACCGTCGGCCAGGCGCCGGGTGGTGGCCTTGATGTCGGCCCAGCGCCTGGCGCCGTCACGGGTAAGGATGCGGCCCTGCCAGGACCAGTCACGGTCGCAGGCCAGCGCCAGGTCCTGGACCCGGTGATAATCGGCGCGATCCTCGGGGTCGACCAGGTTGCGCAGGCCCATGTCCGGGTGCTGGATCTCGGCGGGGGTGTAGCCGACCAGTGCCGCGCTGCCCTCGCTGATGTAGGGGAACTCCAGGTCGCCTTCGGCCGGGTCGCGCTCCAGGCGGAACACCAGGCCCGGCACGTTGCCAGCGATGCCCTTGAGCCGTGCCTCGCTCTCGCGCAGCGCCGCCAAGGCGCGACGCCGCTCGGTGATGTCGGCGACGAACACCACCAGGTACTCGGCATCACGAAAGCGCAGGAACGACAACGACAGCTCCACCGGCAACTCGCTGCCGTCGGCGCGTCGGCACTGGGTCTCGAACTGCTGGTCGGCGCCATCACCGGCCCGTGCGCGCTTCCACAGCTGCAGCCAGCGGTCCATGTTCAGGTTGGGCTCGATAGCGGCCAGTGGCCGCTCCAGTAATGCCCCCTCGGTAAAACCGAGCATCTGCTCGACGGCGTGGTTGGCGTAGCGCACATGGCTGTCCCAGTTGACCCAGAGGATACCCAGCGTGCTCTGGTCGAGAGAAAATTGGCTCAGGCGCAAGGCTTCTTCACGCACCTGGCGCGCCACCAGGCTTTCCCGCGCGGCCAGCAAGGCGCGCTCCAGCCTGCGTTGCTGCCGGCGTTGCCATACCACGGTGGCCAGGGCGCACAGCAACAGCAGGCCAAACAGCAGGGCGAGGTTCTGCCAGAAGCCCGCCGACTCCGAAAACCTGGGGTATTTGGGCTGCAACCAGCGCTGGTGCAACTGCTCCAGCGTCTTGGCCGGCATGGCCTGCAGCGCGCGCTCGAGCACCTCGGCAAGCGCCGGCCAATCGCGCCGCGAGCCGACCCGCAACAGCTGTGGCAAGCCGATATCGCCGACCACCGCCAGCTCGCCGAACTCGCTCTCGCGGGACAAGCGGCTGAGCTGCGCCTCGTCCAGCACGGCGAAACTGGCCTGGCCAGCCAGCACCAGCTGCAACGCCTCGCGTTCGTTGGGCACGCCCTGCAGGTTGAGATTGGCGTAGTTGCTGCGCAGGTAGTCGGCCAGGGCACCAGGCATGCGCACCGCCACCCGTTCGCTGGCGCCGAGCTTCTCCAGCTCTACCGCCACGCCGCCGCTGCGCAGGCCCACCACCAACTGCGGAATACGCATGTAGGGATCACTGAACAGCCACAGGCGCAGGCTCGTCGGGGTCTGGGTCAGCCCGGGGGCGAAATCGATCTCCCCGGCCTGCAAGGCGTGCTCGAGAGCTGCCTGGTCTGGGAAACCGCGCCAGGTCAGGTCCAGTTCCAGCGCCTGGGCGATGGCGCCGACCAGTTCCACGTTGGCTCCATAGAACTGTTGCAGGCGGCGGTCGAACTGGGCATAGGGCGCCTGCAGCACCAGGCCGACGCGCAGCGCGCGGTGCGCATCCAGCCATTGCTGCTGGGCCGGCGCCAGTATCACCGTCGGCGGCGCCTCCGGCCTTGCCAGGGCGATCAAGGGTAGACACAACCAGCCGATAACCCACAGGCAACGCACTCGCTTCATCTCTACGCTCGTCTTGGCAATGATGGCCGCCTGGCGTGGCCGTCGCGGGCAAATACCATTAGGCTGCCGGTATGATTCTGGCCTTGGATTGATCGATGTTCACACTTTATCGCACGACGCTGGCAATGTGCTGCCTGGCAGCGGCCCTGCCGCTCGGGGCGCAAGCCGCCGACGCCGAACCACCGCAAACCGCCGCCGAAGCGGCCGCCCCCGCCCCTACCCCGCGCGCGCCGCTGCTCGAGCGCAGCCAGGACGATGCCCTGGCCCTGGAACGCCAGGTGCCCAAGGCCGAGCAGCAGATGCTGCAGGCCCATGGCGAAAGCTTCCTGGCGCTGTGGAAGCCCGCCAACGACAGCGACCCCAAGGGCGCGATCATCATCGTCCCCGGCGCCGGCGAGAGCGCCGACTGGCCCACCACCGTCGGCCCACTGCGCCGCGGCTTCCCCGATGTCGGCTGGGGCACCTTGAGCCTGAGCCTGCCCGACCGCCTGGCCGAACGCCCGCAGGCGCGGGTCGACGCCAAGCCTGCGCCCGCAGCCGAGGCAGAAACGGACAAGGGCGAGTCAGCCCCGGCCAAGGATACCCCGGCCGACGCCAATGCCAACGTCGCCCAGGCCACCGCGCCAGAGGCGGATGCCGCCGAAAGCACCGACGCGGTGGAGGCCGACGAGCACACCGCCGAGGAGGATGTCGAGCGTATCTTCGCCCGCCTCGACGCGGCCGTGGCCTACGCCCAACAGCAGAAGGCACGCAGCATCGTCATGCTCGGCAGTGGCAGCGGTGCTTATTGGGCGGCGCGCTACCTCAGCGAAAAGCAGCCGCCCCAGGTGCAGAAGCTGGTGATGGTCGCCGCCCAGACCCCGGCACGGGTCGAGCATGACCTGCTGAGCCTGGCACCCACCCTGAAGGTGCCGACCGCCGACCTCTACTACGCCACCCGCACCCAGGACCGCCTGGCCGCGCAGCAGCGCCTGCAGGCCAGCAAGCGGCAGAAGGACAGCCAGTACCGGCAGTTGTCGCTGATCGCCATGCCGGGCAACAAGGCTGCGGAGCAGGAGCAGTTGCTGCGCCGGGTACGCGGCTGGTTGACACCCAAGGACGACTGACAGGCCACGCCCCCGTAGGCGCCAGCCTTGCTGGCGAACCAAGCGCCGCGGTGCCAATGTTCGCCGACCAGCCGCTGCCTACGGGCAGCGATCAGATCAAAGCCCGCGCCTTTTGCGGATCATTGCATAGGCCTGGTGCAGCTCCCGCGTATGCTCGGTCGCCTCGCGCACCCTCGCCTCGCTGGCACCACTGCCCAGCAGCTTGTCCGGGTGGTGCCGGCTGAGCAGCCGTCGATAGGCCTGCTTGACCTGGTCCGCCTCGGTGTCCGGCTCGACCCCCAGCAACCGCAACGCCGCCGCATAGGTCATGGCGCCACCCTCGACCGCCGATTTGCGCGGTTCATACTCCAGCGCCAGGGCCTGCACCTGAGTGCGGCTCAGGCCCAGTTGCTGCCCCCAGCCCAGCAGCAGGTCGCGCTCCTGGCGCCCGGCCTTGCCATCGGCCCAGACCATCCGCCAGCACGCGCGCAAGGTGCCCTCGGCGGCATGCGGCTGCTGCTTGATCCGGCGCAGATGCTGCCCCAGCCGGTCCTTGCCCGCCTTGCCGCGATTGAACGCGGCAATCGCCCGCAGCCGTGCCGGCTCGCTGAGGTCCAGCCGGGCCATTTCCTGGCGCGCCTGCTGAATGTGCCCCTCGACCACCCGACCATCGCTCTTGGCCAGCCGCCCAAGCAGCACGAACAGCAACTCGTCATCGCGCAGCGCCGGACGTCCGCCCAGGCGCTCGCGCACATCGTCCCATCCCTGCAGGCGCAGGCGCCGATCCATGGCCTGGCCCAGCAACGCCCCGAGCAGCGCCCCGGGGATGCTGGCCACGGCGAAACCGGCGCCGGCACCGATCACTGTGCTCGGCCACCACATATCAGGCGCGCTCGCCAATCAGGCGCTCGACATCGGCCAGGCGCTCGAGGGTACCGACATCGACCCACTGGCCGCTGTAGTGCTCGCCGCTGACCCGGCCCTCGGCCATGGCCTGGCGCAGCAGTGGCGCCAGCTTGAAGGCACCAGGCTGGCAGCCGTCGAACAACGCCGGGGCAAGCACCGAGATACCGCTGTAGGTCAAGGTTCCCGGCGCCGCGTCGCCGTCGCGCACCTGACCGTCGGTCAGGCGGAAGTCGCCGCGGTCGTGGTGGCCGGGGTTGTCCACCAGCACCAGGTGCGCCAGCCCCGACAGGGGGGCCTGCAGGCGAGCGAAGTCGTAGTCGGTCCAGATATCGCCGTTGACCAGCAGGAACGGCGCCTCGCCCAGCAACGGCAAGGCCTTGAAGATACCGCCACCGGTTTCCAGCGGTTCGCCCTCCGGCGAATAGCGGATGCTCAGGCCGAAGCGCTGGCCATCGCCCAGGTGGTCCTCGATCTGCTGGCCCAGCCAGGCGTGGTTGATCACCACCTCGGTGATGCCGGCACGGGCCAGTGCCTCGAGGTGATACTCGATCAGCGGCTTGCCGGCCGCTGGCACCAGCGGCTTGGGGGTGTGCAGGGTCAGCGGGCGCATGCGCTCGCCCTTGCCCGCGGCCAGGATCATCGCCTTCATGGGCGCGCCCCCACCTTGAGCTCGGCAAGCAATTGCCCCAGCTCGGCCAGCTCCGGACGGCGGCCGATCACTTCATCTATATAGGCGAAGAAACGCGGCACGTCGGCCAGGTAGCGCGGCTTGCCGTCGCGGTGGCAGATACGGGCGAAGATGCCGATGACCTTGAGGTGGCGCTGCACGCCCATCAGGTCGCTGGCGCGCTGGAACGCCTCGAAGCTGTCCTGCAGCGGGATGCCGGCGGCACGCGCCTTGTCCCAGTAACCGCGCAGCCAGCCCTGGACGCGCGACTGTGGCCAGCTGAGGAAGGCGTCCTTGAACAGGCAGGTGATGTCGTAGGTGACCGGGCCGTACACCGCGTCCTGGAAGTCCAGCACCCCAGGGTTGGGCGCGCTGTGCATCAGGTTGCGCGGCATGTAGTCGCGGTGCACCAGTACCTTGGGTTGCGCCAGGGCGCTGTCGATCAGCAGTTGGCTGACCCGCTGCCAGCTAGCCTGCTGGGCCTGGCTGAAGGTCAGGCCCAGTGCGCGGCCAACGTACCATTCGGGGAACAGTTCGAGCTCACGGCGCAACAGCGCGACATCGTAGCTGGGCAGCGCTGCGTCCATCGGCAGGCGCTGCAAGGCCAGCAACGCATCGATGGCATCGGCGAACAGGGCGTCGGCGTTGTCCTGGTCAATGATGTCCAGGTATGTCTGGCGCCCCAGGTCGCCCAGCAGCAGGAAGCCGCGCTCCAGGTCCTGGGCATGGATCACCGGCACGTTTACCCCGGCCGTGGCCAGCAAGTGGTCGATATCGACGAACGGGCGGCAGTTCTCCTGGGGCGGCGGCGCATCCATGATCACGAAGCTGTGGCCGGCGCCTTCCCAGCGGAAGTAACGGCGGAAACTGGCGTCGCTGCTGGCGGCGGTCAGGCTGCCTGCGGGCACCTCCCCCCAGGCGTTGGTGCGGAACAGGTTCTCCAGCTGCCCGGCGAGCCAGGCGGTCAGTTGTTGCAGGCGTACATCGTGATCGGGCATTACAAGGGTCTCCGACGGCCCTAGCCGTCAAGCGGGTCATGCTTTATTATCCAGCATCTTTTTCAGACCATCGAGAGGCGTGCGGCCCCCACACGCGGGCAGATGGCACGCAGGAAGCCCGGACTAATAAGATGGCATTGAAATCCCCCGCGTTTCGTAGAAAGTTTCCGTTGCTGGTGACTGGCGGTCTGCTAGCCCTGCAACCTCTGGCCACCTCGTACGTGGTCGCGGCCGAGCAGTTCGACTGCCAAGTGTCCGCCTCCGGTGGTTGGGACTGCAAGCCCAAGACCGCGGCCAACCTGCCTCCGCGCCCGGTACACCCGGGCGCTGCCGCGGCTAGCTCGGGCACCGACGCCGCGGGTCAAGCCGTCGCGGTCGAAGCCGACAAGCCGATGCTGGTCACCGAGGCCAAGGGCCGTGGCCTGAAGTCGCGCAGCGAGGACTACAGCCACCTGGACTGGGTCCCGCGCGAGAAGCTCACCGCCGCACAGCTGGCCGAAACCGGCCCGTACTGCGGTGGCGCCTACATCGAGCCGACCCGCCCGGGCATGAACGACTCAACGCCCAAGGACGAGTCGCCGACCTATATCAACGCCAAGGTCTCCAAGTACCAGCAGGAGCAGCAGATCGCCACCCTGGCCGGTGACGTGGTCATGCGCCAGGGCAGCATGCAGGTCGAGTCCGACGAGGCCAACCTGTACCAGGCCGAGAACCGCGGCGAGCTCAAGGGCAACGTCAAGATCCGCGACAACGGCACCCTGGTGGTCGGCGACGAAGCGCAGATCCAGCTCGACACCGGCGAAGCCCGGGTCGACAACGCCGAATACGTGATGCACAAGTCGCACATCCGCGGCAACGCGCTGTACGCCAAGCGCGCCGAGAACGCCATCATCCGCCTCAAGGACGGTACCTATACCACCTGTGAGCCGGGCAGCAACGCATGGCAGCTCAAGGGCAACAACATCACCCTGAACCCGGCCACCGGCTTCGGTACCGCGACCAACGTCACCCTGCGGGTCAAGGATTTCCCGGTGTTCTACACACCGTATATCTACTTCCCGATCGACGACCGTCGCCAGTCCGGCTTCCTGCCGCCGTCGTTCAGCACCAGCAGCGACACCGGCTTCATGCTGGTCACGCCGTACTACTTCAACCTGGCGCCGAACTACGACGCCACCTTGTACCCGCGCTACATGGCCAAACGCGGCATGCTCATGGAAGGCGAGTTCCGCTACCTGACCAAGTCCAGCGAAGGCCAGTTCGGTGGCGGCTACCTGAGCGACCAGGACGACGACCGCAAGCTGCAGACGGACTACAAGAAAGAACGCTGGATGGTCAACTGGCAGCACAAGGGTGGCCTGGACGAGCGCCTGATGACCGAGGTGGACTACACCGACATCAGCGACCCGTTCTACTTCCAGGACCTGGAGTCGGACCAGATCGGTGTCGAGAGCCGCGACTTCATCAACCAGCAGGGTGCGCTGACCTACCGTGGCGATAACTACACTGCGCGGCTGAACCTGCATGCCTATGAAATGGCGACGATTTCGCAGATCACGCCGTATGACAAGCTGCCGCAGATCACCTTCAACGGGATGCTGCCGTTCCACCCGGGCGGTACCGACCTGACCTACGAAACCGAGGCCGTGCGCTTCGATCGTGATTTGAAGAATGATCTGGTCTTCGACAAGAATGGCCAACCCGACACAACTGCTGGTTTTGTAAGAGACCCGTTCGGCAATATCCTCGGCGGTCGTCGCCTGGATGACAACGTCAGCGGCATCGCCCGCGCCAACGGCACGCGCCTGAATGCAGCGCCTGCCATCAGCTTGCCGATGCAAGCCAGCTACGGCTACATCACGCCGAAGCTGAAGTACGTCTACACCAAGTACGACCTTGACCTTGACAGTCAGGGCAAGGCCGACGCAATCAAGCAGGCGAGTCAGCCTGGCTACGGCAGCTACAACAGCTCGCTGAACCGCGACATCCCGATCTTCAGTGTCGACAGCGGCCTGTATTTCGACCGCAACACCCAGTTGTTCGGCACCAATTACCGCCAGACCCTCGAACCGCGCCTGTTCTACCTCTACGTCCCGTACAAGGACCAGAAGGACATCCCGCTGTTCGACACGTCCGAGAACACCTTCAGCTACGCTTCGCTGTTCCGCGACAACCGCTTCAGCGGTATCGACCGGATCGGTGACGAGAACAAGCTGTCGCTGGGCGTGACCAACCGCTGGATCGAAGACAACGGCTTCCAGCGTCAACGGTTCAGTATCGGCCAGGCTTATTACTTCAAGGATCGCAAGGTTCAATTGCCGGGCATCGACTACCGTAACCGCAAGCAAAGCCTGGCGGACGTCTCGCCGTATGCACTGGAGTACGAATACGCCTTCAACCGCGACTGGCGCTTCAACTCGGACTTCAACTGGGATCCGGATAGCCGCAGCACCCGTTCGGGCAGCGCGATGTTCCACTATCAACCTGAAGACAACCCGAACAAGATCGTCAACCTCGGTTATCGCTACCGTAACGACACCATCGTCTACGACACGCAGACCGGCACCTGGAAAGATCAGGGCGGCGACTACGGAAAACCAGGTGATGCCAACTACATCAAGGACTACTACAAGATCCAGCAGCACGACTTCTCGGTCATCTGGCCGATCGTGCCGCAATGGAGCGTCATCGCCCGCTGGCAGCATGACTACAACCGCAACCGCACCCTCGAGGCGATGGGCGGTTTCGAGTACGACAACTGCTGCTGGAAGCTGCGCCTGATCAACCGCTACTGGATGGACTACGACGACTTCAGCCAAGCCACCCCACAGAACGAGAAGGGCGACCACGGCGTCTTCCTGCAGATCGTCCTCAAGGGCCTCGGCGGCGTGATGGGCAACAAGGTCGAGACATTCCTGGACAAAGGCATTCAAGGTTACCGTACACGTGAAGACCAAGCTTATTGATCGTCTGCGCCCGCTGATGCTGGGCGCCGTACTGCTGAGTGGCGCGGCGCATGCCGCCCCACAACCCCTTGACCGCGTGGTGGCCATCGTCGACAACGACGTGGTGATGCAAAGCCAGCTGGAGCAGCGCGTGCGCGAAGTGCAGCAGACCATCGCCAAGCGCGGTGGTGGCGTGCCGCCGGCCGGTGCGCTGGAGCAGCAGGTGCTGGAGCGCCTGATCGTCGAGAACCTGCAACTGCAGATCGGCGAGCGCTCGGGCATCCGCATCACCGACGAGGAACTGAACCAGGCCGTGGGCACCATTGCCCAGCGCAATGGCATGTCGCCAGAGCAGTTCCGCGCCGCCCTCGCCCACGATGGCCTGTCGTACGACGACGCCCGCGACCAGATCAAGCGCGAGATGATCATCAGCCGCGTGCGCCAGCGCCGCGTCGCCGAACGTATCCAGGTGTCCGAGCAGGAAGTGAAGAACTACCTCAACTCGGACATGGGCAAGATGCAGATGTCGGAAGAGTACCGCCTCGCCAACATCCTCATTCCTACGCCGGAAGGCGCCAACTCCGAAGCCATCCAGGCCGCCGCGCGCCAGGTCGGCGATGTCTACCAGCAGCTCAAGCAAGGTGCGGACTTCGGCCAGATGGCCATCGCCCGCTCACGCAGCGAGAACGCCCTGGAAGGCGGCGAGATGGGCTGGCGCCAAGCCGGCCAACTGCCACCTGACTTCGCCAAGATGCTCAGCAACATGGCGGTGGGCGACATCACCCAGCCAATCCGCATCCCCAACGGCTTCATCATCCTCAAGCTCGAGGAGAAGCGTGGTGGCAGCCAGAGCGTGCTGCGTGACGAAGTGCACGTGCGCCACATCCTGATCAAGCCAAGCGAAATCCGCAGCGATGCCGCCACCGAGCAACTGGCCGAGCGCCTGTACGACCGGATCAAGAGCGGGGAGAACTTCGGCGAACTGGCGAAAAGCTTCTCGGAAGATCCAGGTTCGGCGCTCAACGGCGGCGACCTCAACTGGGTCGACCCGAACAGCCTGGTGCCGGAGTTCCGCGAACAGATGGCCAACGCCCAGCAAGGCGAAGTGACCCGTCCGTTCCGCACCCAGTACGGCTGGCACGTGCTGGAAGTCCTCGGTCGCCGCGCCACCGACAGCACCGACAAGGCCCGCGAACAGCAGGCGATGAACGTGCTGCGCAACCGCAAGTACGACGAAGAGCTGCAGACCTGGCTGCGCCAGATCCGTGACGAAGCCTACGTCGAGATCAAGCTGCCTGGCGCCGACCAGGCCGCCCAGTGAAGCCACTGCGCTTCGCCGTCACGCCCGGCGAGCCGGCCGGCATAGGCCCCGACCTGTGCCTGCTGCTCGCCGCCGAGGCCCAGCCCCACCCCCTGATTGCCATCACCAGCCGTGACCTGCTCGCCGAGCGGGCCACCCAGCTGGGGCTGGCCGTCACCCTGCTGCCGGTCGCCCCTGGCCACTTCCCCGACCAGCCCGCCGCCGCCGGCAGCCTGTACGTGTGGGACACGCCCCTGGCCGCACCGGTGCTGGCCGGCCAACTGGACAAGGCCAACGCCGCGTTCGTGCTCGAGACGCTCACCCGCGCAGGCCAAGGCTGCCTCGCCGGTGACTTCGCCGGCATGATCACAGCCCCCGTGCACAAGGGCGTGATCAACGAAAGCGGCATCGCCTTCTCCGGCCATACCGAGTTCCTCGCCGACCTGACACAGACCACGCAAGTGGTCATGATGCTGGCGACCCGAGGCCTGCGCGTGGCGCTGGTGACCACCCACCTGCCGCTGCGCGACATTGCCGATGCCATCACCGGCGAACGCCTGGAACGCGTCACCCGCATCCTGCATGCGGACATGCGCGCCAAGTTCGGCATCGACAACCCCCGCATCCTGGTCTGCGGCCTCAACCCGCACGCCGGAGAAGGCGGCCACCTGGGCCGCGAAGAAATCGACATCATCGAGCCCACCCTGGCGCGCCTGCGCGCCGAAGGCATGGACCTGCGCGGTCCGCTGCCGGCCGATACCCTGTTTACCCCCAAATATCTGGAGCACTGCGACGCGGTGCTGGCGATGTACCACGACCAAGGCCTGCCCGTACTCAAGTACAAGGGCTTCGGCGCCGCGGTCAATGTGACGCTGGGCCTGCCGATCATCCGCACTTCGGTCGACCATGGCACCGCCCTGGACCTGGCCGGCAGCGGCAAGGTCGACACCGGCAGCCTGCGCGTCGCCCTGGAAACCGCCTACCAGATGGCCGAGAACCGACCATGACCGAGCACTACCAACACCGGGCGCGCAAGCGCTTCGGCCAGAACTTCCTGCACGACGCCGGAATCATCGACCGCATTCTGCGCGCGATCAACGCCAAGGCCGGCGAACACCTGCTGGAAATCGGCCCTGGCCAGGGCGCCCTCACCGAGGGCCTGCTGGGCAGCGGCGCGCAACTGGACGTGGTCGAGCTGGACAAGGACCTGGTGCCGATCCTGCAGCACAAGTTCGCCGGGCGCGACAACTTCCGCCTGCACCAGGGCGACGCGCTGAAGTTCGACTTCAACCAGCTGGGCGTACCGCCACGCAGCCTGAAAGTCGTCGGCAACCTGCCGTACAACATCTCCACCCCGCTGATCTTCCACCTGCTCGATCACGCCGGGCTGATCCGCGACATGCATTTCATGCTGCAAAAAGAAGTGGTCGAGCGCATGGCCGCCGGCCCTGGCGGCGGTGACTGGGGCCGCTTGTCGATCATGGTGCAGTACCACTGCCGCGTGGAACACCTGTTCAATGTCGGCCCCGGCGCGTTCAACCCGCCGCCGAAAGTCGACTCGGCGATCGTGCGCCTGGTGCCCCACGAGGTGCTGCCGCATCCGGCGAAGAACCCGAAGCTGCTCGAGCACGTGGTGCGCGAAGCCTTCAACCAGCGCCGCAAGACCTTGCGCAACACCCTCAAGGGCCTGCTCGACAGCCAGGCCATCGAAGCCGCCGGCGTAGACGGCAGCCTGCGCCCCGAGCAGCTGGACCTGGCCGCCTTCGTGCGCCTGGCCGACAAGCTGGCCGAACAGCAGGCCTGACCCCCGGTTCGCCGGCAAGCCGGCTCCTACAGGCGATACACCCCCTCGTAGGAGCCGGCCTGCCGGCGAACGGCCCTCAACCCTCCCCACACCGCTAGCCCTCCCCCCAGCAATGGCCTAGACTGCGTTATTGCGTCAGTTTGCCCAAGGCCCTTGCATGTCCGACCCCCGCTATCAGATCGACGTCAGCGTCGTGACCCGCTACCTCAAAGACCAATCCGACCCCGAAAGCAGCCGTTTCGCCTTCGCCTACACCATTACCGTGCTCAACAACGGCACGCTCAAGGCCAAGCTGATGTCCCGTCACTGGCTGATCACCAACGGTGACGGTGAAGTCGAGGAGGTGCGCGGCGCCGGGGTCATCGGCCAGCAGCCGTCGATCGAACCCGGCCAGAGCCACACCTACAGCAGCGGCGCGGTGATCAGCACCCGGGTGGGCACCATGCAGGGCAGCTACCAGATGTTCGCCGAGGACGGCAAACGCTTCGATGCACCGATCGCGCCGTTCCGCCTGGCCGTACCCGGGGCCCTGCACTGATGGCCACCTACGCCGTCGGCGACCTGCAAGGCTGCCTGCAACCGCTCAAGTGCCTGCTCGAGCGCGTGCGCTTCGACCCGGCCGTGGACCGCCTGTGGCTGGTGGGCGACCTGGTCAACCGCGGCCCCGAGTCGCTGGAGACCCTGCGCTACCTGTATTCGATCCGCCAGGCGCTGGTCTGCGTGCTGGGCAACCACGACCTGCACCTGCTGGCCGCCTGGCACAACGTCGAGCGCCTGAAAAAAAGCGACACCCTGCGTGAAATCATCGAGGCACCAGACGCCGACCAACTGTTCGACTGGCTGCGCCAGCAGAAGCTGCTGCACTACGACGAGGCCCGCGGCATCGCCATGGTCCACGCCGGCATCCCGCCGCAATGGACCCTGGGGCGCGCCCTGGAGCTGGCGGCCGAGGTCGAGCAGGTGCTGCGCGACGACACCCGCCTGAAGCTCTACCTGGATGGCATGTACGGCAACGAGCCGAACAAGTGGAGCAAGAACCTCAGCGGCATCGAACGCCTGCGGGTGATCACCAACTACTTCACCCGCATGCGCTTCTGCACCGCCGCCGGCAAGCTCGACCTCAAGAGCAAGGAAGGCCTGGACACCGCGCCGAAAGGCTACAAGCCCTGGTTCGACCACGCCGAGCGCCGTTCGCGCCACGTGAAGATCATCTTCGGCCACTGGGCCGCCCTCGAAGGCCGCGTCGACGTGCCCGGGGTGATCGCCCTGGACACCGGCTGCGTGTGGGGCGGCGCCATGACCCTGTACAACGTCGACAGCGGCCAATTCCACCGCTGCGACTGCACCCGCGAAGGCACCCCACGCCCGCCGGTACCACACAACGAGCACCCTTGAAGGAACCGCAGCCATGAGCGAATTCAAACGTATTCCCCCCGAGCAAGCCCTCGCCCTGCGTGCCAAAGGTGCGGTCGTGGTGGACATTCGCGACCCGCAAGCTTTTGCCGCCGGGCACATCGCCGGCGCCACTCATCTGGATAACCATTCGGTGGCCGACTTCATCCGCAACGCCGACCTCGACGCGCCTACACTGGTGGTTTGCTACCACGGCAATTCCAGCCAGAGCGCCGCCGCCTACCTGGTCGGCCAGGGCTTCTCAGACGTCTACAGCATCGATGGTGGCTTCGAGCTGTGGCGCAGCACCTACCCGGCGGAAACCGCCCAGGGCAGCGCTGAATAATTTTTTTCATTTTTCCTGCAGCCCGCGCTCCGTGCGGGCTTGCGCCCGGCCTGACGAACGGTCGTAGGCGCGTTCTCCACTCCCCGCCCTTGACCTTGCCCAGAACCAACTATTCTTAAGCCCAGGCCATCCAAAAAAGGGGAGAGCCGGTACACCGGCGTGCGGGTCATCGGTAGCGTTACAGGGTGTTCTGGGGGGTATACAGCAATCGGCGAGCCCGGTTGCATGCCAGCATCAGCTGACTGATCCGGCGTCGTCTCCACGTATCGAGCGAGGTGACGTCATGAGCATTTTTAGCCACTTCCAACAACGTTTCGAGTCCACCCGCCAGGAAGAACTTTCGCTGCAGGAGTACCTCGAGCTGTGCAAAGAGGATCGCAGTGCCTACGCCTCGGCGGCCGAGCGGCTGTTGCTGGCCATCGGCGAACCAGAGCTGATCGACACCTCCACCAACTCCCGGCTGTCGCGTATCTTCTCCAACAAGGTGATTCGCCGCTACCCGGCCTTTGCCGACTTCCACGGGATGGAAGAGTGCATCGACCAGATCGTCTCGTACTTCCGCCATGCCGCCCAAGGCCTGGAAGAGAAGAAGCAGATCCTCTACCTGCTGGGCCCGGTGGGCGGCGGCAAGTCGTCGCTGGCCGAAAAGCTCAAGCAACTGATGGAAAAGGTACCCTTCTACGCCATCAAGGGCTCGCCGGTCTTCGAGTCGCCCCTGGGGCTGTTCAACGCCACCGAGGACGGCGCGATCCTCGAAGAGGAATTTGGCATCTCCCGCCGCTATCTGAACACCATCATGTCGCCCTGGGCCACCAAGCGCCTGCAGGAGTTCGGCGGCGACATCAGCAAGTTCAGGGTGGTCAAGCTCTACCCCTCGATCCTCAACCAGATCGCCATTGCCAAGACCGAGCCGGGTGACGAGAACAACCAGGACATCTCCGCCCTGGTCGGCAAGGTCGATATCCGCAAGCTCGAGGAGTTCCCGCAGAACGACGCCGACGCCTACAGCTATTCAGGCGCGCTGTGCCGGGCCAACCAGGGCCTGATGGAATTCGTCGAGATGTTCAAGGCGCCGATCAAGGTCCTGCACCCCTTGCTCACCGCCACCCAGGAAGGCAACTACAACAGCACCGAAGGCCTGGGCGCGATTCCCTATACCGGGATCCTGCTGGCCCACTCCAACGAATCGGAGTGGCACACCTTCCGCAACAACAAGAACAACGAGGCGTTCATCGACCGGATCTACATCGTCAAGGTGCCGTACTGCCTGCGCGTCAGCGACGAGATCAAGATCTACGACAAGCTGCTGATCAACAGCTCGCTGGCCAAGGCCCATTGCGCGCCCGACACCCTGAAGATGCTCGCCCAGTTCACCGTGCTCTCGCGCCTCAAGGAGCCCGAAAACTCCAACATCTACTCGAAGATGCGCGTATACGACGGCGAGAACCTCAAGGATACCGACCCGAAAGCCAAGTCGATCCAGGAATACCGCGACTCCGCCGGTGTCGACGAGGGCATGAACGGCCTGTCGACCCGCTTCGCCTTCAAGATCCTGTCCAAGGTATTCAACTTCGACCCGCATGAAGTGGCGGCCAACCCGGTGCACCTGCTGTACGTGCTGGAGCAGCAGATCGAGCAGGAACAGTTCCCGGCCGAAGTCCGTGAGCGCTACCTGCGCTACCTGAAAGAGTACCTGGCGCCGCGCTACATCGAGTTCATCGGCAAGGAAATCCAGACCGCCTACCTGGAGTCCTACAGCGAATACGGCCAGAACATCTTCGACCGCTATGTGCTGTATGCCGATTTCTGGATCCAGGACCAGGAATACCGCGACCCGGAAACCGGCGAGATCCTCAACCGCATCGCCCTCAACGAGGAGCTGGAGAAGATCGAGAAACCGGCCGGCATCAGCAACCCGAAGGACTTCCGCAACGAGATCGTCAACTTCGTGCTGCGCGCCCGGGCCAACAACAACGGCAAGAACCCCAGCTGGCTCAGCTACGAGAAGCTGCGGGTGGTGATCGAGAAGAAAATGTTCTCCAACACCGAGGACCTGCTGCCGGTCATCAGCTTCAACGCCAAGGCCAGCAAGGAGGATCAACAGAAGCACAACGACTTCGTCACCCGGATGGTGGAGCGAGGCTACACCGACAAGCAGGTGCGCCTGTTGTCGGAATGGTACCTGCGGGTCAGGAAATCGCAATAAAGCGGCAAGCGTCAAGCCGCAAGCTGCAAGCTGTCCAGCGCCGTCGTCAAGGTCGGCACTGCGGCTTGCAGCAGCGGTGGCTGCTCTTTCTTGCAGCTTGAAGCTTGAGGCTTGCAGCTGCATCCAGTCACCGGAGGAACCATGAGCTACGTCATCGACCGACGCCTGAACGGCAAGAACAAGAGCACGGTCAACCGCCAGCGTTTCCTGCGGCGGTACCGCGAGCACATCAAGAAGGCCGTCGAAGAGGCGGTGAGCCGCCGCTCCATCATGGACATGGAGCATGGCGAGCAGATCAGCATTCCCGGGCGTGACATCGACGAACCGGTGCTGCACCACGGGCGTGGCGGCAAACAGACCATCGTCCACCCCGGCAACAAGGAGTTCACCGCCGGCGAACACATCGCCCGCCCGCAAGGTGGCGGCGGTGGTGGCGGCCGTGGCAAGGCCGGTAATTCCGGCGAGGGCATGGACGACTTCGTGTTCCAGATCACCCAGGAGGAATTCCTCGAATTCATGTTCGAGGACCTGGAGCTACCCAACCTGGTCAAGCGCCACCTGACTGGCGCCGACACCTTCAAGACCGTGCGCGCCGGCATCGCCAACGAAGGCAACCCCTCGCGCATCAACATCGTCCGCACCCTGCGCTCGGCCCATGCCCGGCGCATCGCCGTGACCGGCAGCAGCCGTGCGCTGCTGCGTGAAGCACAGCAGGAACTGGCCCGGCTGAAGGTCGAGGAGCCCGACAACTTCACCGATATCCAGGCCACCGAAGCCGAGATCGAGCGGCTCAAGGCCAGGATCAACCGCTTGCCGTTCCTCGACACCTTCGACCTCAAGTACAACCTGCTGGTCAAGCAGCCCAACCCCAGCTCCAAGGCGGTGATGTTCTGCCTGATGGACGTTTCCGGCTCCATGACCCAGGCCACCAAGGACATCGCCAAGCGCTTCTTCATCCTGCTGTACCTGTTCCTCAAGCGAAACTACGACCGCATCGAGGTGGTATTCATCCGCCACCACACCAGCGCTCGCGAAGTCGACGAGGAAGAGTTCTTCTACTCCCGCGAAACCGGCGGCACCATCGTCTCCAGCGCCCTCAAGCTGATGCAGGAGGTCATGGCCGAGCGCTACCCGGCCAGCGACTGGAACATCTATGCCGCCCAGGCTTCGGACGGCGACAACTGGAACGACGACTCGCCGATCTGCCGCGACATCCTGGCCAACCAGATCATGCCGCATGTGCAGTACTACACTTATGTCGAAATCACCCCGCGCGAACACCAGGCCCTCTGGTACGAATACGAACGTATCGGCGAAGCCTACCCCGACACCTTCGCCCAGCAGCAGTTGGTATCGGCCGGCGATATCTACCCGGTCTTCCGTGAACTCTTCCAGCGCAGGTTAGCCACATGACCGCCAGAGAACAGCGACGCCAACCCATTTCCACGGGCTCCGAGTGGACCTTCGAGCTGATCCAGACCTACGACCGCGAGATCAGCCGCCTGGCCGCGCGCTATGCCCTGGACACCTACC
Source organism: Pseudomonas sp. VA159-2 (assembly GCF_024126635.1). Lineage (NCBI taxonomy): Bacteria > Pseudomonadati > Pseudomonadota > Gammaproteobacteria > Pseudomonadales > Pseudomonadaceae > Pseudomonas > Pseudomonas sp. VA159-2. Next base: position 26,199 of record NZ_JAMYBV010000004.1, read on the forward strand.
CCAACCAGATCGAAGTAATCACCGCCGAGCAGATGATGGACGCCTACGCCTCGGTGGGCATGCCGCTGGGCTATCACCACTGGTCCTATGGCAAGCAGTTCCTCAGCACCGAGAAATCCTACAGCCGTGGCCAGATGGGCCTGGCCTACGAGATCGTGATCAACTCCGATCCGTGCATCGCCTACCTGATGGAAGAAAACACCATGTGCATGCAGGCACTGGTAATTGCTCACGCCTGCTACGGCCACAACAGCTTCTTCAAGGGCAACTACCTGTTCCGCACCTGGACCGACGCCAGTTCGATCATCGACTACCTGGTGTTCGCCAAGCAGTACATCGCCCAGTGCGAGGAGCGCCACGGCATCGATGCCGTCGAGGACCTGATCGACTCCTGCCACGCCCTGATGAACTATGGCGTGGACCGCTACAAGCGCCCCTACCCGATTTCCGCCGAGGAAGAGCGGCGTCGCCAGAAGGAGCGCGAGGAACACCTGCAAAAGCAGATCAACGACCTGTGGCGGACCATCCCCAAGGGCTCGGAAAAGGCCGGCGAGCGAGACGACGCGCGGTTCCCCGCCGAACCCCAGGAAAACATCCTCTACTTCATCGAGAAGCACGCACCGCTGCTGGAACCCTGGCAGCGCGAGGTGGTGCGCATCGTGCGCAAGATCGCCCAGTATTTCTACCCCCAGCGCCAGACCCAGGTGATGAACGAAGGCTGGGCGACGTTCTGGCACTACACCCTGATGAACGACTTGTACGACGAGGGCCTGATCACCGAAGGCTTCATGATGGAGTTCCTGCAGTCACACACCAGCGTGGTGTTCCAGCCAGGCTTCGACAGCCCTTACTACAGCGGCATCAATCCCTACGCCCTGGGCTTCGCCATGTACACCGACATCCGACGCATGTGCGAACACCCCACCGAGGAGGATCGGCGCTGGTTCCCCGACATCGCCGGCAGCGACTGGCTGTCGACCATCAAGTTCGCCATGAGCAGCTTCAAGGACGAGAGCTTCATCCTGCAGTACCTGTCGCCCAAGGTCATGCGCGACCTCAAGCTGTTCAGCATCCTCGACGACGACCAGCGCGACGACCTGCTGGTGCCGGCGATCCATGACGAAGACGGCTACCGCACCATCCGCGAGCAGTTGGCCGCGCAGTACAACCTCGGCAACCGCGAACCCAACGTGCAGATCTGGAGCATCGACCGCCGCGGCGACCGGTCGCTGACCCTGCGCCACCAGCAACACAACCGCAAACCCCTCGGCGACTCCACCGAGGAGGTGCTCAAGCACCTGCACCGCCTGTGGGGCTTCGACATTCACCTGGAAACCGTGCAAGGCGACCAGTTGATGAAGACCCACCACATGCCGCCCCGTGGCGAACATGGCGAGGCCGGCGACTATGGGCGCATGGACCTGGCCGTCATCCATCACCTCTGATGCACCGCCATTACTGTCGACAAGGTATCCTGTCGGCAGTAATGGAGGCTGCACATGCACATCTACAAAGTCGGCGGCGCAGTACGCGACCGTCTGCTCGGGCGCCCGGTCAGCGACTTCGACTGGCTGGTGGTCGGGGCCACGGTCGAAGACATGCACGCCCAGGGCTTTCGCCCGGTGGGCGCTGATTTCCCGGTTTTCCTGCACCCGAAGACGGGCGAGGAGTATGCCCTGGCGCGAACCGAGCGCAAGAGCGGCCGGGGTTATGGCGGGTTCACCTTCCATGCCAGCCCGGATGTGACGCTGGAGCAAGACCTGATTCGCCGCGACCTCACCATCAATGCCATGGCCGAGGATGAACAGGGTACGGTTTACGATCCCTACGGCGGCCAGGTCGATCTTGAACAGCGTATCCTGCGCCATGTTTCCCCGGCGTTCGCCGAAGATCCCTTGCGCGTGCTGCGCGTTGCGCGCTTTGCGGCGCGCTATGCGCCGCTGGGTTTCCAGGTCGCCGAGCAAACCCTGGCACTGATGCGCCAGATCGCCGAATCCGGCGAATTGCAGGCGCTGACAGCCGAGCGCAGCTGGAAGGAGATCGAGCGGGCGCTGATGGAGAGCGAGCCGCAAGTGTTCGTCCAGGTGTTGCGTGACTCGGGTGCCCTGAAGGAACTGATGCCGGAGCTGGAAAGCGGCAAGGATACACTCGCGGCGCTGCATCAGGCCGCGCAGCACCAGCAGCCCCTGGCGGTACGCTGGGCATGCCTGCTGCGCGGGCTGGAGCCGGCGGCGATCAAGGCACTCAACCAGCGCTTCAAGGCCCCCCGTGAATGCCAGGAACTGGCCGTTCTGGTGGGGGAGTTTGCCGGGCATGCTGACGACGCCTTGCAGTTAACCCCTGCGAGTTTGCTGGAAACGTTGCAGAAGTTCGACGTCTATCGGCGACCGCAGCGGTTCGAGGATTTCATTGCTGCGTGTGCAATGGCACAGGGCGATGCAGGTTATCCACAGGCCGACTATCTGCGCGGGGCTGCGGCAGCGGCGCGGGCGGTGGAGGTGAAGCCGCTGGTGGAGGCCGGGCTGAGCGGGCAAGGCTTGGGGGAGGCGCTCAAGGGCGAGCGGCTGAAAGCGCTCCAGGCTTACAAGCTCGGCTGACGCTACCGGCCTCTTGGCAAACTCGCGCCTACAGGTAACCCTTCACCTTCAACGATGACGATACCCTGCAGGAGCGGGCTTGCCCGCGAAAGGGCCGGCACAGGCTTACGCCGGAGTCAGCTGCAACCCCCGCCACTCGAAGGCGACCGGTGCCAGCACCTGGTCGATCTGCGCCTCCTGCCACAACCGCGCCATGCTTTTCTCCACCCCCGGATGAATCAGCGCCGGCGCGAGCAACGACAACGGCCACAGCACGAAAGCATTCTTCAGAATCTCTGCCCTGGGCAGCACCAGCCCATCGAAGGTGCCGTGCAGGTCGTCGTACATCAGCACATCGATATCCAACGGCAGCCCCTTGCGGTCTGGCGCATAACGGCCGTTGTCGGCCTCGATGAACTTGAGCCGACGGTCCAGCTCCATCAGCGGCAGGTCGGTCTTGCCGGTCACCACGAAATTGATGAACGGCCCGCTCTTGATGCCCACCGCCTGGCTCTCGAAGGCCGGCGAGCAGCGCATGTCCGAGAGAATCGCCGCCAAGGCATCGAGGCCTGCGCACAGATGCTGGTGGCGATCGATGTTGCTGCCCAGCCCGAGGTAAACCGTGCTCAGAGACATCCGCGCTCGATCTCCACGCCAACACCACCGCGGGCTGCCGGCACCGCGCCCGGCTTGGTGAGTTTCAGGCGCACCCAGGGGATGTTGAATTCAGCCATCAGCACCGCCACCAGGCGCTCGGCGAAGGTCTCGACCAGCTCGAAGCGCGCCTGCTCGGCGAACGCCTGCACCCGCGCCGAAACACTGGCGTAGTCCAGCGCCAGCGACAGGTCGTCACCGGCGGCGGCCGGGCGGTTGTCCCAGGCGAAACTCAGGTCCAGGCGCAGGCACTGGCGAATATCCCGCTCCCAGTCATAGGCACCGATGACGGTATCGACTTCCAGGCCTTCGATGAACACTCTGTCCAAGCACTTCTCTCCACAGCACGACAAGGGCGACGGGCGCCGTTAGAATCAGGGCGTCCTCGCCCGGAATAGTTAGCATGTTTTGGTCACTGGCGCTGTTTGCCTACCTGCTCGGCTCTCTGTCCTTCGCCATCGTCCTGAGCCGCCTCAGTGGCAGCCCCGACCCGCGTTCCAGCGGCTCCGGCAATGCCGGCGCGACCAACATGCTACGCCTGGCGGGCCGCAAACTGGCGATCCTGACGCTGCTCGGCGACCTGTGCAAGGGCATGTTGCCCGTGCTGCTGGCGCGCCTGGCCGGCCTCGACCAACAAGAGCAGGCCTGGGTCGGCGTCTGCGCGGTGCTCGGGCACTTGTTCCCGATCTACTTCCGCTTTCAGGGCGGCAAGGGCGTGGCCACCGCCGCGGGCATGCTCATGGCCCTGTACTTCCCCGCCGCGCTGCTGGCCATCGGCGCCTGGCTGCTGACCTTCTACCTCACCCGCACCAGCTCGCTGGCGGCACTGATCGCCACGCCGCTGACCTTGCCCTTGCTGGCCTGGCGCGAACCCGAGGCGCTGCTGCCGATGACCGTGCTGACCCTGCTGATCGTCTGGCGGCACCGCAACAACCTGCGCGACCTGTTCGCCGGGCGCGAGCGTCATTTCTGATGGCGCCCGCCTGAGCCGGCCAGGTTTCAGACGGCCGGCAACTGTTCCATCGGCCAGCGTGCCTGCACGCTGATCGCCAGGTCCTGCTGCTGCCCGGCCAACAGGCGCTGGCAACCGGCGTAGGCGATCATCGCGCCGTTGTCGGTGCAAAAGCGTGGCCGGGCGTAATAGACGTTGCCCTTGATGCTGGCCAGCATCTCTTCCAGCGACAGGCGCAGGGCCTTGTTGGCGCTCACGCCACCGGCGATGACCAGGCGCTTGAGGCCGGTCTGCTTGAGGGCGCGCTTGCACTTGATGGTCAGAGTCTCCACGACGGCCTGCTGGAACGCCAGCGACACGTCGCAACGGGTTTGCTCGTTGTCGTCCCCGGCGTCGCGGCACTGCTGCCAGGTGTTCAGGGCGAAGGTCTTGAGGCCGCTGAAACTGAACTGCAGGCCAGGCCGGTCGCACATCGGCCGCGGAAACACGAAGCGCCCCGGCGTGCCCTGCTCGGCCAGGCGGGCAATCTCGGGGCCGCCCGGATAATTCAGGCCAATCAGCTTGGCGGTCTTGTCGAAGGCTTCGCCGGCGGCATCGTCCAGGCTCTCGCCCAGCAGTTCGTATTGGCCGATGCCATCGACCCGCACCAGCTGGGTATGGCCGCCGGACACCAACAAAGCGACGAACGGAAATTCCGGCGGTTGCTCCTCGAGCATCGGCGCCAGCAAGTGGCCTTCCATATGGTGTACGCCGATCGCCGGGATATCCCAGGCAAACGCCAGCGCCTGGGCGCAAGAGGCCCCCACCAGCAGCGCGCCGACCAGGCCGGGCCCCGCGGTGTAGGCGATGGCGTCGATCTCGGTGGCGACGCAGTCGGCCTCCTGCAACACCTGGCGGATCAGCGGCAGCATGCGCTTGACGTGATCGCGCGAGGCGAGCTCGGGCACCACGCCGCCATAGACGCGGTGCAGGTCGATCTGGCTGAACAGCGCGTCGGCCAGCAGGCCGCGTTCACTGTCGTATAATGCGACGCCAGTTTCGTCGCAGGATGTTTCCAATCCCAGTACTAGCATGGGTCCGTGCCTTGTCGAGGCTGAATTCGAAGGCGCGCATGATAGTCCCCGTACCTTGTGCCGACCAGCGGTTTTCGATCAGAGGCTTTGCATTCCGGCCAGCTAAGGGTTAACATCCGCAACCCTTGAAAACCGACGTTCTCCAGCACACCTTATGTTTTGCCAGGAGCACGTCTACCCCGGTAATGAATTAAGGTAGCCCTGGATGCCAGCCGTCAAAGTTAAAGAGAACGAACCCTTCGACGTAGCTCTGCGTCGTTTCAAGCGCTCCTGCGAAAAAGCCGGTGTACTGGCTGAAGTTCGTAGCCGCGAGTTTTACGAGAAGCCGACCGCCGAGCGTAAGCGCAAAGCCGCTGCCGCTGTGAAGCGTCACGCCAAGAAGGTTCAGCGCGAACAGCGCCGCGCCGTTCGTCTGTACTAATACAGGCGTTCTACGCAAAGCTTCTGCCCCGCCCGGCCTCGTGCCGGGCTGATGGCAGCGGTCGTTTCAAGCCCTTGGCCATGCGCCTTGGGTGCCCCGGCAAAAGCCATGGGCAACCTGCCGCAACACGTCAGAACTGGTCCTTGACCAGGCGTGCACGTCCTTTCTGACGAGCCCCTTGCGGGCTGGTGACGAGCACAACACCTCTTCTCAGCACCCTCACGCCAAAACCCGCGCACAAGCGTTTAGACTTGCCAGTTGCCAGATGACGAGACTGCCATGGCCGGGCTGATTCCCCAGAGCTTCATCGATGACCTTCTCAACCGCACCGACATCGTCGATGTGGTGAGTTCGCGCGTCCAGCTGAAAAAGACCGGCAAGAACCTGTCTGCCTGCTGCCCGTTCCACAAGGAGAAGTCACCCTCCTTCACCGTCAGCCCCGACAAGCAGTTCTACTACTGCTTCGGCTGCGGCGCCGGTGGCAACGCGCTCGGCTTCATCATGGACCACGACAACCTGGACTTCCCCCAGGCGGTCGAGGAACTGGCCCGCGCGGCCGGCATGGAAGTCCCCCGCGAAGAGGGCCGGCGCGGGCAGAAGCCGCGCCAGCCCACCGACTCGCCGCTGTACCCGCTGCTCGAGGCGGCCAGCGAATTCTATCGCCAGGCCCTGCGCGGCCACCCTACCCGCAAGGCGGCGGTGGACTACCTGAAGGGGCGCGGCCTGTCCGGCGAGATCGCCCGCGACTTCGGCCTGGGTTTTGCCCCGCCGGGCTGGGACAACCTGCTCAAGCACCTGGGCGCCGACAGCCTGCAACAAAAGGTGATGATCGACGCAGGCCTCTTGATCGAGAACGCCGAGAGCGGCAAGCGCTATGACCGCTTCCGCGACCGGGTGATGTTCCCCATCCGCGACAGCCGCGGCCGGGTGATCGCCTTTGGCGGCCGGGTCCTGGGCGACGACAAGCCCAAGTACCTGAACTCCCCGGAAACCCCGGTGTTCCACAAGGGTCAGGAGCTGTACGGCCTGTACGAGGCACGCAAGCACAACCGCAACCTTGACGAAGTCATCGTGGTCGAAGGCTACATGGACGTCATCGCCCTGGCCCAGCAAGGCCTGCGCAATGCCGTGGCCACCCTCGGCACGGCCACCAGCGAAGAGCACCTCAAGCGCCTGTTCCGCGTGGTGCCCAGCGTGCTGTTCTGCTTCGACGGCGACCAGGCCGGGCGCAAGGCCGCCTGGCGCGCCCTGGAGTCGACCCTGTCGAGCCTGCAGGACGGGCGCCGCGCGCGCTTTCTGTTCCTGCCCGAGGGCGAAGACCCGGACAGCCTGGTTCGCGCCGAAGGCACCGACGCCTTCCAGGCCCGCATCAACCAGCACGCCCAGCCCTTGGCCGACTACTTCTTCGAGCAGCTGAGCAACGAGGCCGACCCGCGCTCGCTGGAAGGCAAGGCACACATGGTGACCCTGGCCGCGCCGCTGATCGAGCAGGTACCGGGCGCCAACCTGCGCCAGTTGATGCGCAACCGCCTGAAGGACATCACCGGCCTCGACCCGCAGCAGATGGAACAACTGGCGCAGCAGGCACCGGCCCCCAGCCAGGTGCCGGACTACGACCCCGGCTATGACTACGACGCCATGGCCAGCTACACGCCGGACTACGCCGAGCAGGCGTACCAGCCCGACTACGGCGCGCATCAGCAAGAACAACGGCCGTGGACACCGAACAAGGGCGGCGGCAAGAAACAGTGGGAAGGCAAGCCCTGGGACAGGAAGGGCGGCAAGCCCTGGCAGCGCGACGGCCAGCGCGGCGAAGCGCCGCCACGGGTGCCGGCGCCGGTGGAACCGCCGACCCTGTCGGCGCTGCGTACCCTGCTGCATCACCCGCTGCTGGCCGGCAAGGTCGAGGACGCCAGCCACTTCGCCGACGAAGAGCAACTGTACAGCCAGCTGCTGGTGGCGCTGATCGAAGCCGCGCAGAAGAATCCTAAGCTAAGCTCTATGCAGCTGATCGCACGCTGGCACGGCACCGAACAAGGCCGCCTGCTGCGCGCCCTGGCCGAGAAGGAATGGTTGATCGATGCCGACAACCTTGAACAACAGTTTTTCGACACCATTACTAGCTTGTCCGCCCGCCAACGCGAGCGCAGCCTGGAACATCTGCTCAGAAAAGCACGTCAAAGCGAGTTGAACGCAGAGGAAAAATCTCAGCTGCTCGCCCTGCTCAGCAGGAATGTTCCCGCACAAACCCCGACCTCATCTGGCGCGTGAGGTCCATGCTCGGGTATAATCCTCGGCTTGTTTTTTGCCCGCCAAGACCTTCAGTGGATAGGGTGTTATGTCCGGAAAAGCGCAACAGCAATCTCGTATCAAAGAGTTGATCACCCGCGGTCGTGAGCAGGGCTACCTGACTTACGCGGAGGTCAACGACCACCTGCCTGAGGATATTTCAGATCCGGAGCAGGTGGAAGACATCATCCGCATGATCAACGACATGGGGATCAACGTATTCGAGAGTGCTCCGGATGCGGATGCCCTGTTGTTGGCGGAAGCCGACACCGACGAAGCCGCAGCCGAAGAGGCCGCCGCAGCGTTGGCGGCCGTTGAGACCGATATCGGCCGCACGACCGACCCGGTGCGCATGTACATGCGCGAAATGGGTACCGTCGAGCTGCTGACCCGCGAAGGCGAGATCGAAATCGCCAAGCGCATCGAGGAAGGCATCCGTGAAGTCATGGGCGCCATCGCCCACTTCCCAGGCACCGTCGACTATATCCTCGGCGAATACGACCGCGTCACCACCGAAGGTGGCCGCCTGTCCGATGTTCTCAGCGGTTACATCGACCCTGACGACAACATCGCCGCACCGACCGAAGAAGTGCCGATCCCCGGCGCCAAGGCCGCTGCCGCGAAGGAAGAGAGCGACGACGAGGAAGAAGAAAACGCCGACGGCGATGACGAGGAAGAGACCGAGAGCGGTCCGGACCCAGTCGTTGCCGCGCAGCGTTTCGGTGCAGTCAAGGACCAGCTGGTCGACACCCTCAAGGTGTTGAAGAAGCACGGTCGTGGCCACAAGGACAGCATCGCTGCCATGCAGGCGCTGGCTGACCTGTTCATGCCGATCAAGCTGGTGCCCAAGCAGTTCGACACCCTGGTCGAGCGCGTGCGCGGTGCCCTGGACCGTCTGCGCCAGCAAGAACGCGCCATCATGCAGCTGTGCGTGCGTGATGCACGCATGCCGCGCGCCGACTTCCTGCGCCTGTTCCCGAGCAACGAAACCGACCAGACCTGGTCCGGTGACCTGGCCAAGCGCAACACCAAATGGGCTGCCGCCCTGGGTGAGAAGGACGCCGCGATCGTCGCCTGCCAGCAAAAGCTGATCGACCTCGAGACCGAAACCGGCCTGACCGTCGTCGAAATCAAGGACATCAACCGTCGCATGTCCATCGGCGAGGCCAAGGCCCGCCGCGCCAAGAAAGAAATGGTCGAGGCGAACCTGCGTCTGGTGATCTCCATCGCCAAGAAGTACACCAACCGTGGCCTGCAGTTCCTCGACCTGATCCAGGAAGGCAACATCGGCCTGATGAAGGCGGTGGACAAGTTCGAATACCGTCGCGGCTACAAGTTCTCGACCTACGCCACCTGGTGGATCCGCCAGGCGATCACCCGTTCGATCGCCGACCAGGCGCGCACCATCCGTATCCCGGTGCACATGATCGAGACGATCAACAAGCTCAACCGTATTTCCCGGCAGATGCTTCAGGAAATGGGCCGTGAACCGACCCCGGAAGAGCTCGGTGAGCGCATGGAAATGCCTGAGGACAAGATCCGCAAGGTATTGAAGATCGCCAAGGAGCCGATCTCCATGGAAACGCCGATCGGCGACGATGAAGACTCCCACCTGGGCGACTTCATCGAGGACTCCACCATGCAGTCCCCGATCGACGTGGCCACGGTCGAAAGCCTCAAGGAAGCGACCCGCGACGTGCTCTCGGGCCTGACCGCGCGCGAAGCCAAGGTGCTGCGCATGCGTTTCGGCATCGACATGAACACCGACCATACCCTCGAGGAAGTCGGCAAGCAGTTCGACGTGACCCGCGAGCGGATCCGCCAGATCGAAGCCAAGGCGCTGCGCAAGCTGCGCCACCCGACGCGAAGCGAGCACCTGCGTTCGTTCCTCGACGAGTAAGAGCAACCCCGGCCCAGGCCGGGGTTTTCTTTTGTGACAGAAGGTCATTGCCAGCGCCTACCCCGCGGCCCAGATGCCCGTCTACACTCGAATCAGTCCACCTGATCGAGAGGCCGCTATGCCCTTTATGCCGGCCCTCCTGTTGCTGATCCTGCTTGCCTGGAACACAACGGCCGGCGCCCTGACCCTGACCGACGAGGAACAAGCCTGGCTCAGCGCCCACCCCCAGCTGCGCCTGGGCGTAGACGCTTCATGGCCGCCGTTCGAATTTCGCGACCAGGAAGGCCGCTACCGGGGACTGGCCGCCGATTACATCGCCCTGGTCCAGGAACGCCTGGGCATCACGCTCAAGCCGGTCGAGCCCAGCAGCTGGACCGAGGTACTGGAGCAAGCCCGCGGCAACCGCCTCGACCTGCTGCCCGGGATCATGTCCACCCCGGAGCGCCAGGCCTACCTGGCCTTCACCCGCCCCTACCTGGACTTCCCCATCGTCATCCTCGCCCATGCCGGCGGCGCACAACCGCGTAACCTCAAGGACCTGTATGGCCTCAAGGTGGCCGTGGTGGAGAACTACGCGCCCCACGAACTGCTGCGCACCCACCACCCCGACCTCAACCTGGTGGCCATGCCCAACGTCAGCTCGACCCTGCAGGCCTTGGCCACCGATGAAGTCGACGCAGTGGTCGGCGACCTCGCCTCGAGCATCTGGAGCCTGCGCCAGCTCAAGCTCGACGGCCTGTATGTGAGCGGCGAGACGCCCTACCGCTACCAGCTGGCCATGGCCGTGCCACAACAGCAGAAGATGCTGGTGGGCATTCTCGACAAGGTCATGGCCGACATGAGCAGCGGCGAAGTCAGCCATATCCAGCAGCGGTGGGTGGGCAACGTCGTCGACCAACGGACCTTCTGGAGCGACATGCTGCTCTATGGCCTGCCCGGCGTCCTGCTGCTGGTGGCCATCCTTGCCGTGGTGATTCGCATCAACCGCCGGCTGAGCTCGGAGATCTCCCGACGCATTGCCCTCGAGCAGGAACTGCGCAGCAGCGAATACCATTACCGCGGCCTGATCGAAAGCCTCTCGGCAGTGGCCTGGGAGGCCGATGCCAACGACTTCAGCTACAGCTACGTCTCGCCCCATGCCGAGGACCTGCTCGGCTATCCCACCGGCGAATGGCTCAAGCCCGGCTTCTGGCGCAGTATCCTGCACCCCGAGGACGCGCTCTGGGCCCAGGCCTACTGCGACAGCGAGACCGCCGCCGGTCGCGACCACAGCCTCGACTACCGGGTGATCCGTGCCGACGGGCACACCCTGTGGGTGCGCAACATCGTCAGCATGATCAAGCACGGCCACAAACCCTTGATGCGCGGGCTGATGATCGACATCAGCGAAACCAAGCACACCGAAGCCGCCCTACGCCTGTCCGAGCAAAAGTTCGCCTCGGTGTTCCAGCAATGCCCGGACATCCTGGTCATCGCCCGCCACAGCGATGGCTGCCTGCTGGAGGTCAACGAAGCCTTCGAGGAGCTGATTGGCCTGGGTCCGGCACAGGTCATCGGCCGCACCGCCACCGAGCTCGGCCTGTGGGGCGTGGCCGGTACCGGCCCGGCACTGCTCGAACGCCTGCACCGCGGCGGCATCCGCAACCTGGAGATGACCTTCCGGCGCAGCAATGGCCAACTGTTCACCGGCCTGACCTCGGCCGAAACCTTCGAGCTCGACAGCACCCCGGCGTTGGTGGTGGCGATCCGCGACATCAGCCAGCTCAAGGAAACCCAGCAACAGTTGCAGACCTCCGAAGAGAAATTCGCCAAGGCCTTCCACGCCTCCCCCGACGGCCTGCTGCTGTCGCGCCAGAGCGACGGCCTGCTGCTGGAGGTCAACGAAGGCTTCCGCCGCCTGACCGGCTACGAAGTCGACCCCAACGTCGACCAGACCTCGCTGGACCTGGGCATCTGGGTCGACCTGGGCGAGCGCCAACGCCTGATCGAGCAATTGCAACGCGACGGTTTCGTGCGCGATTTCAGCTGCCACCTGCGCCGCAGCGACGGGCAGATCCGCCTGTGCGAGCTGTCGGCACGGCCCCTGCCGATTGGCGGCGTCGACTGCATGCTGACCATCGCCCGCGACATCACCGAACGCCACCTGATGCAGGAAAAACTGCAACTGGCCGCCACGGTGTTCGAGAACACCGCCGAAGGCGTGCTGATCACCGACACCGACCAGCGCATCAGCGCGGTCAACCGCGCCTTCAGCGAAATCACCGGCTACAGCGAGAGCGAAGCCCTTGGCCAAACCCCGCGCCTGCTCGCCTCCGGCCAGCACGACAGCGCCTTCTACGCCGCCATGTGGCACCAGCTCACCGCCGAGGGCCACTGGCAGGGCGAGATCTACAACAAGCGCAAGAACGGCGAGCTCTACCCCGGCTGGCTGACCATCAGCGCGGTGCGCAACCACGAGCGCGAAATCACCCACTTCGTTGCCGTGTTCGCCGATATCTCCAGCCTCAAGCACGCCCAGGCCAAGCTCGACTACCAGGCTCACCACGACCCGCTGACCGGCCTGCCCAACCGCGCCCTGTTCGAAAATCGCCTGCAAGCAGCGCTCGCCTGCACCCAGGCGTCCAACCGCCAGGGCGCGGTGCTGTTCCTCGACCTCGACCGTTTCAAGCACATCAACGACAGCCTCGGCCACCCGGTCGGCGACCTGCTGCTCAAGGGTATCGCCCAACGCCTCAAGGAGCAGGTGCGCGACGTCGACACCGTGGCCCGCCTGGGCGGCGACGAGTTCATCATTCTGCTGCCCGGCCTGCACAAGCCCAGCGATGCCGGCGCAATCGCCAACAAGTTGCTGGCCGGCTTCCATGCGCCCTTCCAGGCCGGCGACCATGAGTTCTTCACCAGCGCCAGCATCGGCATCAGCCTGTATCCCCAGGACGGCACCGACGTCGCCAACCTGATCCGCAACGCCGACGCCGCCATGTACCGCTCCAAGGCCAAGGGCCGCAACCGGGTCGAGGCCTACACCCGCGACCTCACTGCCCAGGCCAGCGAGCGCATCGCCCTGGAGCACGAACTGCGCCGCGCCATCGAGCGCAACGAACTGAGCCTGTGCTACCAGCCCAAGTTCAGCCTCAAGACCCAGAGCCTGGTCGGCGCCGAAGCGCTGATCCGCTGGACCCACCCGACCTTTGGCGAAGTGCCGCCCGAGCAGTTCATCCACCTGGCCGAAGAAAACGGCAGCATCCTCCAACTGGGCGATTGGGTCCTGGAGCAAGCCTGCCGGCAGATGCACCACTGGAAAAAGGCCTACCACGCCTTCGGCCCGCTGTCGGTGAACCTGGCCGGCGCCCAGCTGCGCCAACCCAACCTGGCCAAACGCATCGAGCAGTTGCTGCGCACCTACCAGCTCAAGGCCGGCGACCTGCAACTGGAGATCACCGAAAACTTCATCATGAGCCAGGCCGAGGAAGCCCTGAGCGTGCTGCACCAGCTCAAGCAACTGGGGGTGCAACTGGCCATCGACGACTTCGGCACCGGCTACTCCTCGCTCAGCTACCTCAAGCGCCTGCCGCTGGACATCCTCAAGATCGACCAGTCGTTCATCCGCGGCCTGCCCGACGACCCCCACGACGCCGCCATCGCCCGCGCCATCATCGCCCTGGGGCGCAGCATGCAATTGACGATCATTGCCGAAGGCGTGGAAAACCAGGCGCAGCAGCGTTTCCTGGCCGCCGAGGGCTGCGAGCAGATCCAGGGCTACATCGTCAGCCTGCCGCTGCCGCCAGCGGAATTCGCCGCTACGTTTCTTCGCATAGCACAAACGGATCTTTCGGATGGCACGCTATCGAAACCCTCGTTATAATCCGGCGCACCTGCTGAGGGCCTATAGCTCAGTCGGTTAGAGCAGAGGACTCATAATCCTTTGGTCCACGGTTCGAGTCCGTGTGGGCCCACCAACCTTGAAGCCGCGTACTACGCGGCTTTCGGCTTTTTGGGTTTGTGGCAGCCGGATCAGTCCTATGGTCCAAAGGTACAAATTAGGTACAGTGCGGCTTCGCTTGCACGCCTTTGGAGTCCTTCAGATGGCCACAATCGTCAAAACCCCTGCCGGCACCTGGAAGGCCATCATCCGCAAAACCGGATGGCCGACCAACGCCAAAACTTTCCGCACCAAGCGCGACGCCGAAGATTGGTCACGACGCACCGAAGATGAAATGGTGCGGGGTGTGTATATCCAGCGCAGCGGGTCCGAGCGCCTGACGCTTGAAAAAGCCTTGCAGCGATATCTAAGGGAAATCACGCCGACGAAGAAACCAACGACTCAGCGGGCGGAGACCACCAAGGCGAAGCAGTTAATCAATGGGCTGGGTAAATACTCGCTCGCTGCACTTTCTGCCGAAGTGATAGCCGATTACCGGGATAAACGTCTTTCCACCTTTACCACACGCGGTCAGCCAACCAGCAACAATACAGTGCGCTTGGAGCTAGCGCTGCTGAGCCACCTGTTCACAGTGGCCATTCAAGAATGGGGATTAGGCCTGACGTTCAATCCTGTGCTGAACATCAGGAAGCCAAGCCCAGGAGAAGGACGTGACCGCCGCCTTACCGCTGATGAAGAGCGAAAACTCATTGCTGCGGTTAAAAAGCACAGCAATCCCATGCTGAATTGGATCGTGCGCATCGCACTAGAAACTGGCATGCGCTCTTCCGAAATCACAACCCTGCGCCGCGGTCAGGTAGATCTAGCGCGCCGTATCGTCCGCCTGCTTGATACCAAAAACACGCAGCATCGAACCGTCCCACTGACAACCGATGCCACCGCCGCTTTCCGCGAGGCACTGGCCAACCCGATTCGTCCACTCGACTCTGATTTGGTTTTCTTCGGTGAGCCTGGCAAAGACGGTAAACGTCGCCCCTACAACTTCAACAAGGTCTGGTTAGACATCAAGAAAAATCTCGGGCTGGCCGATTTCAGGTTCCATGACTTGCGTCATGAAGCCGTCAGCCGTTTAGTAGAAGGTGGCCTCAGCGACCAAAAGGTCGCCGCCATCAGCGGCCACAGATCAATGCAAATGCTCCGACGCTATACCCATCTACGAGCTGAAGACCTAGTCAATGAACTGGATGTTCTGACGCGTCGTCGAACTGGAAAGAAGAAGGAATCGACCCCAGCGCCTTCGACACTGCCTGACGACTAATGCCCATCCTCCGAGCAATCTCGCTCTGGTTCAAACCGGACGCCCGAAGAATCAGCATCTGTTTCTTGGCGTCCGTCAGACGAGCATCAATCATTAGGCGCGCTTGCTCCCGCAGTGCACCTTCATCTGCGGCGGTAAGACCGTTGCTATGCGTGATATGGAAAGCAAAAAGTTCAGCAGCAGGGTTGTCGTGCTTCGGTGACGGAGTGCGCTGAGCACTTTGTTCTGTGAGCCGGGCCAGTTCGAGATTAAAGAGATTCTTTGAGCGCTTTGCCCGTTGATACTGCGGATTCCAAGTCCCATCAGCATGCCGAGGTCGATGGGAAGCGCAATACCGATTACTGAGGTGCAGGGCGTAGTCTGTATCGGCGCTTTCAGGCCAGTCACCTGTATTGATCAGATGAGCGAGTTCAGACGGCTGCCCGCACACCTCACAAAATTCTCTGTTGCGCTGCGCATTTTGAGTTACTCCCTCAACGGCACATCGTGAGCGAGCAGGACGCTTGCGGCCGCACGCTCCGATTACCTCCACCAATGTTTCAAGCGTCCCGATCACCTCTCTCGATTGCTCTCGAGTATGACGCGTCGCGCTCATGTACTGACGGATCAGAACTCGCTGAGCCTGCATAGCTCCCTTGTAGTGAATTGAATGTATCAGATCACTCAGGGCGGTAGTTCCCGGTGCACCCAACATGTATCGCTGAAACACCGCATCGACACACAGCAGCGCGATAGCCGGGTCGATCAGTTGCTCAATCAGCCTGCGTATCGGAAAACGTCTCGCGCTGCTTGAGTACGGCCGCCAGTTTGCGACGAGCTCTCGCACCGCCGCTTCCATGATCGGTGAACAGTTTGGCCAGACTGGGATTTCTGTTTCGCTTGCGCTCATGTCAACCATAATGACCAATTAAAAGAATGTTATCAACCAGTGCCCTCCCTACGATACGGATAAATCCGATCACAAATGGAGATGAGCGATGGGTATCGAAGAAAACCTTTTGGAGCGATTTGGACCACTATTGAGCTTGCCTCAGTTGGCGACGATCTTGGATCGCTCACCAGATGGCCTAAGAATCAGCCTGAGAACGCAAAACCCTTGGACCCTCCCTATCAACAGAGCCCGTCTGAAGATAGGCCGCAGAGTCTACTTCCGGACCTCTCAAATTGCTGAGGTCCTTAGCGCAGACTCATTCGAAGATGAGGGGCGTATTTGATGACCATCGATCTAACCGCAGCTTTTGAAAGTGACCCGCCGGTGCTTGATTTCATATGGCCCGGCTTCCTCGCTGGCACAGTAGGAGCTTTGGTTGCCCCAGGAGCCACCGGGAAGAGCTATTGGGCACTCGAAGCGGCCATGTCGATCGCATGCAGCGTTGCCGGTGGTGATCTAGTAGGGCTTGGTCCTACATGCGCTGGCCGCGTGGTGTATTTCGCTGGAGAAGACCCAGAAGTCGCACTGGTCCGCCGAATCCATGCGATCGGCCAGCACCTGAATCAGCGGGCACGTGAAGCCATCGCGGAGAACCTGATCGTCCAGCCCATCATGGGCATACGGATGAACGTGATGGATGGCCAGCATCTTGCCCGCGTTATCGAATTCTGCGCCGGTGCACGCTTGATCGTGCTGGATACTCTAAGCCGGATTCACGATAGGGACGAAAACAGCAACGGCGATATGGCACGACTTGTCGCCACGCTGGAGTGCGTCGCGACGAGCACTGGGGCATCCGTCCTGTACTTGCATCACGTCAGCAAAGGGAGTGCCCGTGAGGGGCAGACTGACCAGCAGCAGGCGGCGCGGGGCGCCTCCGCCCTGATCGACAACGCCCGTTGGTGCGGCTTCGTCGCAAAAATGACAGAGGAACAGGCCAAGACCCTCAGCGACCGCGCCTATGATCGACAGCCGATCGGCAATGACCGAAGGAGCTTGTTTGTCCGCTTCGGTGTTAGCAAACAGAACTACGACGCCACCCCAGTCGATCAATGGTACAAGCGCCATGACGGCGGCGTCCTTGTACCAGTGGAACTGCTGGAGACGAAGAGGGGAGGAACTCTGCACATCGTCAATGGAGGCGACGATGAGCGGTGGTAATGCAGTGACCCCCACCAGTACAAGCGCGCAGGCGCGCGTGATGCTCTATCAACCTAGCCAGCGCCCTCGATTACGGGAGAGTGACTGGGCCGATACGTCATTCGGTCGCTGCCGTGTGACAGGCAGACTAGGCCAGAGACACGCCGATATAGTCGAAGCGATATTGTATTGCGCTGAACGGCGGCGCGATGCTTCTGATGGCGGGGTGGAGCTTCTAGTAGACCCCGCTCGGGTGAGAAAAACACTGTCCGACAGCCGCTACAGCTTTACACAGATCGAAAAGCTGTTGGCCGAACTGCGAGCTGCGACGATCACAATCGAAACGCCACAATTCGATTTTCCAATAATCGGCGGATTGATCGATCACGTTATCCCTTCGCCGATGACGCGGCTTGATCCGCTTACAAGGGGAGAGCGAAATCTGTGGCGGGTGCGGCTTGGCGTAGCATTGGTAATGCTACTTGAGCATGATTTGAGTTTGTACTACGACCCGGCCCCCATTGCCCGTCTCCAGCATGGCATTAGCCAAGCGGTTGCGCGGCACGTTTTGAGCCACAAGTTTGAGCCGTCAGGTGGCTGGTATCTTGACACCGTCATCGTGGCTGTGGCCGGTGCGATGCAGAGTAAGGCGATGCGCGATGCGCGGTACAGGTTGAGGGAAGACGCCGCCGAGTTGAAAGCGTTAGGCCTGATTCTGGACGGCGTGAGGGTTAAGAAAAAAGGTACTGGTGAAGCTTGAAGCGTCGCATACCCGCCCGATAGCGTTGCACATCCGCCCGATAGCGTTGCACACCCGCCCGAAACGTCGCACACCCGCTCGGACTTGGCAGGATATTCAGGATATTCAGTTCTGCGCGGCGCAGCCCGCGCTTAGGCGCGGTCCGGCCTTGCCAGTAGGCCTACGGCCCTTGGGCACCAAAAGAAGAAGCTGTCCCGTCGTACACCCACCGCTTCGAGCCTGGCATGTAGCCCCCTCTGCAAAATCTAAATAGACATTAAAACGACGAGAGGTGGCCGTAGGCCGTTCCATTGCGCTCATCAAGGGGTCTGGTGATGTCAGGGTCGAGTGTCGCTCAAGACGCAGCTCAGAGCCTGTAAGGTGGGCGTATCAGACTGTTCAAAGTCCGTGCGTATTACTAATGACAAAGCCCTGAGCTTTGGATGGCCTTTATCCGTGTAGATGGTGGAGGTGGTCCTGCGATCCTCCTAAAGCTCGCTACGAGACAGGAGAGGCTGGATTGGAATGAACCCCACACATAGGCGGGGTTGTCTAGGAGGCTGGTCGGCAATTAGCGATTGTTGGGCTTCTCTCGTTTCTGTGCTTCCTGCACGGCCTGAATGGCAATCAACACTTGATGGTTCAGAGCGACGCTACTCTTACTTCCCAGGAGAGGTAGACGATTCAGGATCTGCGTGCCCGCAAACATGCGATAAGAGGCAGACAAGGCAAGCGGTCTGATTCGAAGCTGTATGGCCGTGAATTGGCGATTCAGCTTATCCAGCTGCGGCCCATAACCTTTGCTACGCAGATATCGGCCGAGCGCCCACAGACCGACGGCCGAGGTCGAAGTGAGAACTACGAATCCAGCGAATATCAGAATTTCATTCATGGTTATTTCTCCGGTTGGTCGTTGCTCGTGGCCATGCTCGGAACGTCGAGGCGCCCCAGATTCGAGCTGGTGTCCTCATCTGGTCGGATGACGTTGGATTCCCCGCCTATCGTTTCCCCAGGCGGTTCTGCGCTTGTGGTCGATCTGGCTTCGCCGAGAGCTGATGTTGGAACACCAGCACCAAGAGACACTGAGTGCGCATTCTCCATGCCGGGCACTGACAGCGAGGCGATCACGCCGAGTGCTTTTGCCCCACCATTGGCCGCTTGGGACAGTGCGTTGCCGGAACTAACAGTCCCACCCTTTGGTGCCGCTTTTTGATCATTGTCATCGCCACTCTGCGCGGCCTTCCTCGCCTGCTTAGCGGCCTGTTGGACGCCGTTGCTGGGCGTAGCCGATGGGGTAGCTGCACCACCGCCAGTCCTCGCACCTGCGGAGCTTGCCCCCTTGGTCGCTGCGCCGCCGCCAGTGTTGGCCCCCACGCCGGAGGACGTTGCACCACCTACAGACGAAGCGGCACCACCGGCAAAGCTGGAGTTGATAGCCCCTGCCAGACCGCCACTGCTGATGCCACCGGCACCCGCTGCACCGGCAGCACCACTGCTGCCAGCAGCACCGAGAGCACCGGCAGCGGCAGGAGCGGCCGCCCCGGCGGTGGCGATGGTCGCGATTGCCGCCGCTGCACCGGCAGCACCAGCCGCCGCCATACCACCGATGGCTGAGCCACCCCCCATCGAGGTGCCACTTATCATGCCGCCGATCAGGTCAGGAATGGTCTTTGTCAGATAGCAGCACACCAAGGCCAGACCAACCATCGTCATCAACGATGCTTCGTCATTGGTGTAGGCGGTCAACCACTGCTTGGCCGACTGAACGATTAGGCCGACAATCAGCGTTAAGACGAACAGCTTGGCTCCGATTGCGACGGTGAAACGCATTGGAGCGATTGCAAAATCACGCGTCCATTGTGAGCCGCCAAAGCCAAAGAACAGCACCGAAGCATTGATGATTACGTAAGACTCTACGAGCGTTACGAACATGAATGCAGCGATGAAGGCGAAACACGCCAATACAAGGATTGCGCAAACTGCGATCAGGATTCCTTTGGCCGGCGAAAACACAGATATGCCCTTCACCATGGTGCGGCCAAAATCCAGCGCAACCGCCAGCATATCGCCGGGTTCTAACGGGCGCTCGAGGCCGCTCGCAGATGCCGCCGCATCGCGGAAGCTATCGACAATGGCAGATGACCATTCCACCGAGTACTTCATAACGGCAAGGAAGAAACCGACCACCAGGACGAACCGCAGTAGCTCGCTGACAATCTCGCCGAGGTCGGCTTGCTTCATGACTAGAGGCATGAACGTCCAGATGAACTGAATCGAGGCCAACAGCCAGAATAATCTGATCGCGTAGTCATACAGTTTTCCTGACCACTGGTGCGACTGCTGCAAAACGAGGTCGAGTAGGCCTTGGACCGAAGTGTCGGCATGGGAAAGGTCGGTCGCGGCCATTGCATCTCCGCTCACGAATACACCCGCCAAGACGAGGAAGAACAGTAGGCGACGATCCATAACTAGTACCCCTTAACTCCGCCGCGAGTGTTCGGTCGCGCTTCAAACGAGGCATCAGCGTCGCGGTGTTGCTGTTTCTGCTCCGCCACCGATGTGCACTCGCTGTTGCGTTGAACCGCCGCAGTGATCATAGAACCGGTTAGTGCAGAGCCGGAGCAGATCAACGCGATGAGCCATTTCGAAACAGTCATTCTCAGTACCCCTTCACGCCGCCGCGTGTATTTTTGCGCGCTTCAAACTGCTGTTCGGTAGCTTCGCTGGCTGCTGTACGGTCCCCCTGCTGAGCCAGATAGTTGCCCTGCATGTTGATTTGCGTAGCCACCAAATCGCGCAGCTTTTGCAACTGCTGTACGTTCTGTGAGGCTATTTCGTTGCCCGCCTGAAGTGCTTGCATCCGGCCCACAGCTGACTGTGAACGGATCATCATGCGGTCAAGCTGCTCGCCCTCAGACTCAAAGGTGCTGGTATTGAGGTTCGCCGCTTCTAGCGCAGCTTTCACGTTATCGCGGCCTTGCTCAGACCAAGTCTGATAGCGATCTTGTGCCAGTGACTCAGCCGAGTTGGCAACTTGATTCAGGTACGAATTGAAGCCGGGGAAAGCCGTGTTGAACTGCGAATCCATATTCTGGATTTGGCGGCCCAACGCCTGCGAGCGATCGTAGATTTTCATTACGTTTTTAAGATCGGCCGCGATGCTGCCGAACACCGAATCGGGCAAGCCCCTACCTTGAGTTACCATAATTTGATACTGCTGAATCTGCGTTTGTAACTGCTCGGCCGTATTCAGCGCCGTGTTGACCTGCTCCGCATATTCAAACATTTGCTGATAAAATGTAGAACAATTTGCGCAGTAGATAGCGAAAGCATTCTGCTGCGTAAAGATAAAAACAGAAACCGCAGCTATTAATCTAAATACTTTCTTCATTCTTGTCTCCAATGTGAGCCCGTCATGACAAATGACCTTGATTTCTTGCAGTAGCGAGATACGTATCGTGTGAACTGAACATATCCAAAACTAAATCTATCAACATATTGGGCGTAAAGATTTTTAAGCGTGTAACCAAGCAGTATTTTCGCCTCCAACTCTTCCTTGATCGAGAAGAATTCGGCGCGCCCACCTCTTCTCTTGATACGCTTTAGACTATCACTTCGCATCGGCTCCCCCTGCTAATGCAATTGGTTTTAGCACGAATGAAAATCTAAGAAAACACTGAATAGCTGAGCAGCGAAAGCTAATGAAATCGGACGCAACCATATGCAACTCAAGGCAACTCAAGGCAACTCAAGGCAACTTTAAGCAATTTAGTGAAATTTAATTCAGATGGTAGATTTTGGGGTTTAAATTTCCTTTAATCGCTTACAACAAGCCGGCAAGATGTGTGTTGTAGGCCTACGCTGCTTCGCAGCTACGACCTCCAACACCGCCCCTTACTCACCTGCGGTTCGACGGATCTTGCTCTGCGAGGCTTACCGTCGCTGCCGCGACTATTGAAAGCTGGAGAAGACAATATGTTAAAAGATCAAAAGCCTACCCCTCGACGGGAGTTGCCGCCCATCAAGGTGTGGGTGTCGGAAGACGAGCGCTCAGAGATCGAGGATAAGGCCCGTCAGGCCAACCTATCGCTGTCCGGGTACCTTACGGCTGTTGGCCGCAACACTCCCATACGATCCGTCGTTGACCTGCGCGCGGTTGCCGATCTGTGCAAAGTAAATGGCGATCTGGGAAGGGTCGCGGGACTATTAAAACTCTGGCTCGCAGAAAAGCGCGGCGAAGGAGCAAGACCGATGGACGTGGAAGCAACGATGAATGACTTCCGAAAGCTGCAGGCTGAGATTCTTGCCATCATGTCACGAATAGTTAGGAAAGCCTAAGCAAGGACCCTGAGGTAACGCAGGCGACAGCCCGAACTAGTTGATGCGGGATATGCACGCGGCCGGTTGGAACCCAACTCTAAAATTGCGACCGAAGCTTAATATCCTGTACTAGAAATAAAAAATGGACTATAGAGAACTGCAATTGAAAGACCTTGCACACCAACGATA
The DNA here is from genome assembly GCF_024126635.1 of Pseudomonas sp. VA159-2. Classification (NCBI taxonomy): domain Bacteria; kingdom Pseudomonadati; phylum Pseudomonadota; class Gammaproteobacteria; order Pseudomonadales; family Pseudomonadaceae; genus Pseudomonas; species Pseudomonas sp. VA159-2. Next base: position 48,581 of record NZ_JAMYBV010000004.1, read on the forward strand.
CTTTATTGAACTACTACAAAAGAATCGACCCTACGCAATGAAATTGTTAGAGGAAATATCTAACGATATTATTTGTGACGAAAAAGAACTAATGCTCGAATATATACGCAACGCCTTTCCAGAGGACAATGGTATCCAGGAACCAAACGACGATAACGGTCCGATGTAGGGCTTTATTACCATCGCCTGATTTTGACATTTACGTCAAAAAAAAGTATCCTGCCCATCATCAAATTGGTGAGGAAACGCCCTTGCGGACGGTCCAAGAGCTAGGCCGAGCGGTCGCTGAACGTAGACACCGGCTAGGGCTAAAACAAGGTCTTGTGGCAATTGAGGCCGGAATATCTCAGGAGTGCCTTTCCCGCTTCGAGCGCGGACGATCGGAGGAGCTTGGGTCCAGAAAGCTGCTTGCCATTCTTAAAATTCTTGGGCTGGAGCTATCTCTGCAGGCCATTTCTTCTGACACGCTCGGCAATACAACAAAGGTTTCTGTTGATGAATGACCTGTTCACTATTCCTGGGAGCGGTTGCGAACCAGCAACGGGTGACCTATTTGCTCCAGTTTCTGCGGGGGTAGGTAAGCAAATCAATGGCTCAGACCATGACTTTTTGCGAAAGCAACACGTGCCGCCCTTTTGTAGCAAAGGCCCTGGGCTTTCTCTTGTAGACCTTTTTTGTGGTGCAGGAGGGATTTCCCTTGGGATCGCTGAGGCAGCTTATGATCTCGGTTTAAGCTTGCATATCCCATTAGCTGTCGACTTTGAACCAACGGCTGTAAAAGTATACAAAGAGAATTTTAAGTTCGCCAACGCGATTCAAGCGAACGTTAGCGACCTGTTTAGTAGCTCTGATCAATTTGATGACCTTACGGATACAGAGCAACAGTTGAGAGCTCAGGTGGGGAAAGTCGATATTCTAGTCGGCGGACCACCATGCCAAGGACACTCAGATTTAAATAATTATTCGAGACGGAATGACCCCAAAAACAGCCTGTATTTCATAATGGCTCGTGCGGCTTACGTGCTCCAACCTTCTCATATTATAATCGAAAATGTCTTGGGGGCGCGCCATGATAAAAATGGCGTTGTTCACAAGACGATTTCCGCTCTTCAGGAGCTTGGCTATCGAGTCGAAATGGCCCCTGTAGACCTAACGGTTATTGGGGTTCCTCAAACTCGCCGCAGACTAATAATAGTTGCTTCTAAATCAGCCACTGAAGGCATTACAAAGGCGGTCGAGCGATTCACTACACCCGTGCGCAACTTGGAATGGGCCATTAAAGACCTCGAAGATAGTCATTCGCCGAATTTGGAAGAAACTCCTTCTAAGCCATCGAAGGACAACATGGCTAGAATTAACTATCTTTTTGACAACGATATAGATGACCTACCAAATCATATGAGACCGCCCTGCCATGCCCATGGCAATCACTCCTACAAAAGCATTTATGGTCGGTTAAAATGGAGTGAGCCATCGCAAACTATCACAAGTGGCTTTTATAGCATGTGCATGGGCCGCTACGTGCATCCGAGTCGCAGGCGTACACTGACTGCCAGAGAAGCAGCTCGACTGCAGTTCTTCCCAGATTATTTTAAATTTAACGCTGCAGGGTCTAGAACTGCAATCGCGAAAATAATCGGTAACGCGGTGCCACCCAAGCTTTCTTATATATTTGCTTATAGTCTGATATGTGACAATCGCATATGAATCTCGAAAAGTTACAAGACTTGAAACCTAAGGTTTGCGGATTATTTTCAGGCATTGGGGGGTTGGAGCTTGGCTTCCATCTAAATGGTTTTCAATCTCAGATGCTATGTGAGATCGACCCGGTAGCTGCGCATGTTTTGAAAGTCCGGTTCCCCAACGTAGAACTTATCGACGACGTTCGAGATGTGTCATCGCTGCGCGGCGCAGATGTATTATGTGCTGGCTTTCCATGCCAAAACCTTAGTTCCTCAGGAAACAAGGTAGGAATCAACGGCAGTCAGTCCTCATTGGTAGATGAAGTTTTCAGAGTACTCAAAACCAATCATCCTAAATGGGTGATTATTGAAAATGTCCGGTTCATGCTTCACCTAAACAAAGGTGAGGCCATGAGACGGATAGTTGAGAGCTTCGAGCAACTTGGTTACAACTGGGCTTATCGAGTTATTGACTCCCAGTCTTTTGGCGTACCTCAACGCCGCCATCGGGTTTATTTTGTTGCATCCCGTGAAGAAGACCCTAGAAACGTCATTCTCTCTGATGACAGCGGTAAGCCGGAATCGCTTAAAGAACTTTCAATCGAAGAACCGATTGGCTTTTACTGGACAGAAGGTGCGTTTGCTGCCGGGCTAAATAAAAATGCCATTCCCCCGCTTAAGGCTGGCTCCACCATCGGTATACCCTCCCCGCCTGCAATCTGTTTCCCAGATGGATTAGTTGGAACGCCAGATATTAGAGATGCTGAACGAGTACAAGGCTTCTACGAGGATTGGACTAAGCCAGCTGAGGAAATCGCTAAACCATCAATTAGATGGCGTTTGCTTGGAAACTCTGTAACCGTTAACGTTTCGGAATGGATTGCAAAGAAAACCTTGAGGCCGGTGGAATACGACGCTTCAAAAGATCGGCCTTTAGGACAAAAATGGCCTATGGCTGCATGGTCCATCAATAAGCAAAGGTATGAGTCCAGTAGCTCAGACTGGCCTTTTGATTCTAAAATCGCTCGAATATCAGAATTTCTGCTACACCCCGTTAAGCCTCTCTCAATACGTGCAACGACGGGATTTCTTTCTAGAGCATATAAAGGCAATCTTAAGTACCCGGCAGGCTTTCTGGAAATACTAAGCAATCATTCAGGATTTAGGTAAAATGGATTTGAGCTCGATTTCGCTAAATGATTTTTTTGAGGCCATTCAATACCTTCGAGAGGCTGACTCTCAAAACAACAACAAAGGTAAACTGATTAAAGAGTGGTATGCACAAAATTTTGGCGCTACCGCGCGCGCGAGTATAGTTAACGAACTGCGCCAAGCTGGCAACAGAGTAAAAGAGCAACTAAGCCCTCAAGATGCACAACATGTCCTCTATGTTGTGACCGACCCTAATGCATTAGACAAGCTGATCAACGACTGTCAGAAGTTTTTGTATAATGGTTTAGAGACCGTACTCTTTATGGAGGCAGCAAAAGGCGCTTCAGGTAGCGCCACCCCAGTCTTCCTGCTCTCTAACGCAGCCTCTAATAGTTCGGTGGAAGGGTTTTATTTAGCAAACTTCAAAGACTTGAAGGTGCACAAATTCAGCCCTGACCGTAAAGTCATTTCCACAGGCGCTAGCCAAGCAAACTTGCCTCCGGTCAAACTTCAATCCCTTATAGCAGAAGACAATGAAATTTACTTAAAGGTCTTACAGCTTCTGGATGACGGCTATGGAGGCGTTATCTTCACGGGAGACCCAGGAACAAGTAAAAGCTGGTTTGCTAGACAGATAGCTCTCAGATTGGCTGACGGCGATCAGGAGCTTGTAAAATTTATTCAGTTTCATCCGGGCTACCAGTATGAGGATTTTGTAGAGTCCTACATCCCTAACGAAAGCGGTGGATTTGATCTGGTTGATAAGATTTTTCTACGCGCATGTGAGGCAGCACGAAACAATCCTGATTCAACATCAGTGCTTGTCATCGACGAGCTCAGCCGAACTGATGTCGTCCGGGTATTTGGTGAAGCTCTAACCTACCTAGAACAGTCCAATCGAAAACTGAATTTCACTTTATCTTCTGGTAGATCCTATTCTGTCCCTGACAACTTGGTGGTCCTGTGTACGATGAATCCATGGGATAGAGGAGTCGAAGAACTGGATATGGCCCTGGAACGCCGATTTGCAAAAATTCATTTTGAACCGAAAATTGAGTTACTGAGAGACGCCCTTTCTGGGAGTAGCTTGAGCGATGAGCGAAAAGGAAAACTCGAACAATTTTTCTTCATGACCTCCCGACACTCAAACCGGTTATGCAGTCTCGGCCACGCCTATTTTTTGAAAGTTAAAGATGATGATAGTCTCAAGCGCCTATGGGATCACCAGCTGTCGTTTCATTTTGAAAGAGTACTGAAGAATGATCCCGAGCAGCTGGCTCTAATCCAGTCCGCATGGAATCGTATTTTTCATGAAGAGTGAGAATACAAAGACTCTAACCATTGCGGAATTCAAGGACATGGACGTTCCTGAATCCTTACTACTTCCGAGTGGAGAACTCCTTGCCTACCCCGAGATTCTAGAAAGAAACTTCTTTTCTATTCGATACAAGAAAGGAAAGCCAATATTCCAGGCCGGAGGTTGGGTCGGCGTCATTCCAGTAAATGACAAGTTAAGTCTTAATATAATCCCCAAGGTGCCTATTAGCAACTTGGAGCGGCTCGTTTTCCTATCCAATCACAAACCCGAAATCCTTAAGAACTTCAAGCGCCGCTATTCCCCCCACGATTATTCGTCAAAAAACCTGAATGAATTCTTGATCGATTGCTTACTAAAGCACATTGAAGAGATTATAAATACCGGACTGTACAAAAAGTATGCAAGAGTAGAAGAGCAAACCTTATTTCCCTCCGGAAAGATAAATTTCAACAAAACGATTAGAGCTCGGGCCAAACTTAATGGTATGCATGTCGTAGCTTCCCACTACGAGAGGATGATTGACAACCCCCCCAATCGTTTCCTAAAAAAGGTTTGTTTGGGTCTCTCAAAAAATCCGGAAATGGTAAAGGACAAGCATCGCCGAGTTGCAATACAGTACGCCCTTAACTCTTTTGCAGAGGTCTCAGATCACTACGAGCTGCACAATGCGCAGCACGATCCGAGCCTTAATATTGAGTGCCTCAAAGAGAACTATCGCGACGCGGTAGGCTTGGCAATGATCTTCATTTCCGGCAAAGGATTAAGCTTCGGACTTAGTGGTTCTACAAGCGCCAACTCTCTGATTTTGAATCTTGCAGAAGCCTTTGAGTGGTATGCTCTTGAGGTCTTGCGATCCGCTTACCGATACCGGAATGACATTCAAGTCTTGGACGGAAATAAAGGCGGCGCAGATGGAGGGAAAAAAGCGTTGCTAGTTCCACCTCCGCAAGTAAAAAACCCTATCATGGCCACCCCAGATATTGTTCTAAAATCTGTTCAGACCAGTGGTGACTCTACCATTGTTATCGACGTAAAGTATAAATCCATAGAAAAGCTTCCCGACCGAGATGACCTTAATCAAATTATTTCTTATGCCGCCTCTTACAGCGCCAGTCATGGAATATTGATATTTCCTGCAAATGATAAAAATCCATCCGGCATAAATCTAATAGGCGAATTACCCGGCGTCAGATTTTACGCCCTGTTTATTGACCTGAATAACTCGCGCATCGAGGAAGAAGAGGCCTTGATGGCATCTAGATTGTCAGATCTTTTTTAAGGGCCTCGAGGGTTATTTATGGAGTCGAACGAAGAAATATCATATCGGATGCGTGCTGTACCCCGAGCAACCCACGCTCAGCCGCTGCTGCACGCTCAGCCGCTGCTGGATGCTGTAAAAATTGCTGGCAAGCCAGGACGACCGCGTAAACGTAGCCGGTGGTTGCTGGCTGACAAGGGATACGATGCCGAGCACCTGCGCCAGTACTGCGACCGTTACCGAATGCAGCCGGTAATCCCATTGCGCGCTATGCCGCGCAAACCTCGACCTGGCTTGCCCCGACTGTTTGACCGGCCCAAATACCGGCAACGGAACATCATTGAGCGGATGTTTGGCTGGCTGAAAGAAAATCGCAGGATCGGCACTCGCTATGACAAGCTGGCCAAGAGCTTTGCAGCCATGGTCACCTTGGCCTGCAGCCTACGTTGCATGCGGCAATACTTTTCGTACAAAGCCTAGTCATCCATGGCTGCAGCATATCCAAAATTTTGTTCGCGAAAAAAATTGCGCGGAAAAATCACTTATTCCCCTCCCGCCGACGCGCTTTGCCTCGCGAAATAGTGCAAAGCCCAGCCCTGGTGCAGGCTAGCCCCGGGGCAGGCCCAGCGCGGGCCGCGTAGAGCACCAGGGCATTGCACACTGCGCAAAGAATTGAGACCTATGCAGTGCGGTACAGTCCGATGTGTCCGCCAGCGAGCAAGCCAAAGCAAAGCACTAAAGCGTCATTTTTATTTGCAACCCAACCGCCAGCGCGTTTCCTCTTTGTTTACCAAAGAATGCACCAGGCTCGATGTAGTACTGCACGTCGGGGCGCAGCAGTAGCCAAGGGGTCACTTGCGCACCGTAGTTCAGCTCCAGCACTTGCTCGCCGCTATCCAGACCACTGATCATGGAATATTGCTCTGCACCGGCTTCCTGCACATCGCGGGTGCGCGGGTTAATCACGGCGCGGCCATAGCCAAAGGAAATGGAGTCTTGCGGGCGGCTGTCAAACGGCTTTTGCCTAACCAGGCCCACGGAGTACCAGCGACGCATGGGTGAGGTCGCAGCGTTACTGGTGGCAGCTTGCCCGAACAACCGTAGGGCACTCGCTGGGTCTTGCTCATCGCGCCAGATCGCCTGGTCGACCAGCAAGTAAGCGCCTGTACGACTGCTGCTTTTACCGGTGCCGCCAATCTTGGGGTAATCGGATGTATCGTAGTACCAGCCCACTTTGTACTGGCCGTTGAGGAAGGCGCCGTTATTGATGATCGCCTCCAGTGGCATGATGGCGCCCGTCGTGCCATTGGCGGGCATGGCGAAGGCTTTGGATACGCGCGCGTTGTACTCCGGGTTGACTTGGAACAACGCCGTTTGCAGCGTCAGCGACGGGTTGACGTCATACCGCAACTCGCCACCCCAGTGGGCTGTCGGGTAGTTACCCCAGCCACTGCCGCTGGACATGGTCAGCGGGTGTGCACAAAAGCCGGCGCTGACAAAGTTGGCCAGGATCGGCATGCCACCGAACTCGGTGCCCATGACCATGTAGCCAACCTTGGCGGACAAGTCGGGGGAGAACAGATTGCGCTGGTAACTCAACTCCGTCAGCCGGGTGTACTCGCCCCCATAGATTTCTTGCGCGGACATGCGGTTGCCAATCAGGTCCTCGGTGGCACTGTGGCCGCGACGATCATTGACCAGCACTTGCACACGACCGGCATTTGGAATGTCGAGCAGTTTGCTCAAGTCAAACTGCGCGCCCAGACGTATCTGTTGTGCATAGCGGGTGCCGCGCTTGATGCCGCCATTCAGGCTGGAAAGGGTTTCCGAGGTGTAGTCACCCGTCAGCTTTATACCTTGCTCCTCCAGCTTCTGGCGCTGTCCGCCCCAGTTGCCAGTGAGCGTAGGTTGCGTCATCAGGCTGGCAGTGCCTGCCAGTGCGCAAGGCAGGGGCAGGAAACACAGGGACAAGCCGCTGCACAGGCTGCAGGCCAGCACGATGCGGATGGGTAATGACATGGTGGGCAGGCTCCCTTGCGTGAAAATCGTTGCACAGCCCAGGCTTGCGAGAGGGCCGACTGGAAAGAAAAATCCCCGCGAACGGGGATTTTTCATAGGGCATCAACGAAGCGTTACGGCTTGCTGCTGTCAGGCAGCGCGTACGCGATGATGTAGTCGCCCACATCTGGCGAGTGGCTCATGCCGCCCGCGGAGATCACCACATACTGTTTGCCGGTGGTGGGCGACTTGTAAATCAGCGGGGCCGCCACGGCGCCCACTGGCAAGCGGGCCTTCCAGACTTCCTTACCGGTTTTCGAGTCGAGTGCACGCAGGTAGTAGTCCTGAGTGCCAGCGAAGAACACCAGGCCGGATGCCGTCGAGGTCGGGCCACCCAGCGTCGGCATACCCAGCGGGATCTGCATATGCGTCTTGATCCCCAGGGGGCCAGTATCCTGAACCGTGCCCAGTGGCACCTGCCATACCAGCTTCTGGGTATTCAGGTCGATCGCGCTCATGCTGCCAAACGGTGGGGTATTGCATGGCACGCCCAGCGGCGACTGGAGAATGTCGATCTTCACGCCGCCATAGATACCTGCAACCTGCGGGCGAATGGTGCCCATGAAACCAGGCACTTCATCGGTCGAGACTTTGTACTTACGGGTGTTTTCCTGGGTTACCAGCGACATGCGCAACGGCATGCGCATGTCGTTGACGAACATCATGCCGGTGTTTTCATCGATGGAAATACCACCCCAGTTCATGCCACCCAGCAGCCCGGGCCATTCAATGTACGGCTTCTCGGTGGGCGGTGTGAACGGGCCGACGTATACCGAGTCCTTGAACATGATGCGGCAGTAGAGTTGGTCGAAGGTGGATACCCCCCACATCGATTGCTCGGTCAGTGGGTCCGCACCAATCACCGGCATGCCGGTCGAGAACGGTTGGGTTGGCGAAAGGTGTTCGCCTTCTGCAGCCGGTGAGGTGGGAACAGGGCGTTCCTGGACTTCTGTGACGGGCTGACCAGTACGGCGGTCCAGTACGAAGATATTGCCGGTCTTGGTGGTCTGAATCAGCACCGGGGTCTTCACCCCTTGCGCATTGTTCATTTCGTAGAGCACGGGTTGCGACGGCAGGTCGTAGTCCCAGACATCATGATGGACAGTCTGGTAAACCCACTTCGCCTTACCCGTCGACGCGTCGACCGCGACAATCGCTGTGCCGAACTTCTCCTTCACCTGATTCCGGTCGCCACCCCAATAGTCAGGCGGGCCGTTACCGGTTGGCAGGTAGACCAGGTTCAATTCCTTATCGTAGGTAGGAACGGTCCATACGTTAGGTGTTTCCAGCGCGAACTGATGGTCAGCCGCCGCTGTGTCGGTGCCCTCGGGCGCGCCGACATCCCACGCCCATACCAGCGCACCGGTCAGCACATCGAACGCACGTACGGCACCGGAAGGCTCGCCGGCCACGATGTCACGTACCCAACCACCCACCACCGTGAGGTGGCCCATGACGACCGGCAGCGATGTCGGGTGGTAGCGCTTGCTGTTTTCCGTTGGTCCCATGCCTTTCTTGAGGTCAACGAAACCTTGCTCGCCAAAGTTAGGGCACAGGTTGCCAGTGTGTGCGTCCAGGGCAAACAAGCGGGCATCCACCGACGACACCAGAATGCGCTGGCGACATTGCTGTTCGCTGGCATGCGAGGCCTTGGCCTCGGCGCTCAGGCTGTCGTCGCGGTCGATGTCGTAATAGCCCACACCTCGACAGGTCACGTGCTCGGCGCTCTTGGCGTGCGGATCGAACTTCCAGAGCGGTTTGCCGCTGTCGCCATCCAGCGCGGTGATCAGGTTTTCCGGAGTGCACGAGTAGAGCACGTTGCCAATCTGCAACGGCGTGTTCTCGTCGACGCCGGCACCTGGGCCGGTAGTTCTACGACCGGTCCGGTAGGTCCAGGCAACTTGCAGATCCTTAACGTTTTCCGGGGTAATTTGTGTGTAGGGGGCAAAGCGCGTTCCCGAAGCGTTGCGCCCGAAGAACTCCCAGTTGTCCGGGGCCTCAGCGGTTGCATCCGGGATTGCCGGGCTACCAGCTGCAATCGGGTTGGAGATCCCGCCGTGGGGGAAGAAGGCGGCGATGAACGTGGCGATCAAGGCCAGGAACACAGCAAACCCGGCGCGATTGGCGGCTCGACGTGTGCCCGACGCAGTATCGGGTAACGCAGCTCCGACCCACAGGCTCAGGGTCAGGATGATTGCTGGAACAACCAGGCGAGGCAGCAGTTGCCAGTAACTGAACTGACCAACTTCGTAAAAAGCCCATGCGCAAGTAGCAAGGAAAATCAGAATGGAAAGCACGATACTGAGCTTCTTACGCAAGAATGCAAGCACAGCCAGCACTACGTAAGCCAGCCCTGCCAGCAAGTAATAACTTGAACCGCCCAAGGCCAGAAGCTTGGCACCGCCATAAATCAATGCCAGCGCTACACACATTACAAGTAGCGAGAAAAGAATCCGCCCGGCACCGCTTAACGAGCGCCTCCCAGCGTTGCTGCAATTATCATCCGTCATAGTGTGTAAGCTCAATTGGTGAGTACATAGCTGCTCCCTCAGGGGTGCGAGCAAACAAGCCAAGGAAAGGGTGGCCGCTGGTTTTGGCAGGTGGTACGAACAGAAGCTTCGGGAAGGTTTTCGCCAACAATAGATTTCGTGTAAAGCGTCAGCGATACAGATTAAGCGCTACTAGCCGCAGAACAAATCAGGTAAGTCAGCTGACACGAAAAATCTATAAACTCGGTATAAGCCCTACATTAAAACCCATAACCCATGGCTTAACGCCATTAGAAGAATAATCCAAAACAGCCGCCCCAATAAATTCACACTATTGAAAAAGATTTTTTTCAAATCAGCAACAATCAGTCTTGCCCTATGAAACCGATGCCCGCAGCACGCCAACCTCTAGCTTTCCAATGAGCCACAGTTGTTACGCCATTTGCAAAAGACCTTCTCCAAAAACGATAAGGTTAGAAGAATGGTCTTCTTGTAATATAATTCTACCCTATCTATATGCATCCCAACTGATAGGGTGAGACGATGTCCCACTTTTCAAAAGGAGCCATGTTATGTGGACAAAACCTGCCTTCACTGACCTGCGCATTGGCTTTGAAGTCACCATGTACTTCGCTAATCGCTAAATTTTTATTCAAACTTCACGCCTCGGCCTGCCGGGGCTCTTCCTTTTCCGACAATATTTCTGAAATAGCAGACGGCCATTCAGGGCCTGAAGAAGAAACCTAAGTCAGTACTTAAGGTATGTCAAAAGCCCAGAGATGCCTTAGACGGATCTCACCAGGTGTTCCGCCAGCCTGGTAGGCCCACTGACGATCATGAGTGCTCTTACCGCAGACAGGTACGGGTAGACCCGACTGAACAAGATGTTTCGCATTCTCCTGCCTTACGAGCAAAGCTGAGTCGCTCTTCAGTGGCGCTTCCAGAGAATCAATCTTCCGGAGTGGCTGTTTCCGGTATACCGAGCATCCGCCAGAGACAGTACAGCCAAGGTACACTGCCCAGCTTGGGCAAGCTTCTCTAGATTACGCTCAAAACCACATATTACGTGGCCTCCAGCTGTGCTAACCTACGCTCAGCTTTGAGTGGTTTCGCTAGGCATGTCGGTTAGCCAAGCAACTCATAATCCTTTGGTCCACGGTTCGAGTCCGTGTGGGCCCACCAAATTTGAAGCCGCGTCTGACGCGGCTTTGTAGTTTCTACGCAGCCGTAACCCTGCCTGCGCCAACACCCCTTCCTTGCCCCCGCCTTGACGATGCATGACCACCCTCGCTAGCATACTGACCAACTAGTCGGTTTAGCGAACGTCCCAGTATGCGCCATTTCTCCGAACTCTCCCCTGCCGCCCTGCGCGTGGTCGATGCCGCCGAAGGCCTGCTCCAGCGCCAGGGCTACAACGGTTTCTCCTACGACGATGTGTCGGCGCTGATTGGTATCAAGAAGCCCAGCATCCACTACCACTTCCCGAAAAAAGAAGACCTGGTGGCCATGGTCGCGCAGCGCTACCGCCATCGTTTTCGCGAACAACTGCTGGGGATAGAGGGCACCTGCGCCGACCCGCTCGAGCGCTTGCAGGCCTATGCCGTGCTGTTCGAGCAGACTTTCTCGCAGCGCCGGTTGTGCCTGGGCGCGATGCTCGGCGCCGAGTACGAATCGCTGCCGCCGTCGGTGCTGGCGGAGCTCGACGCGTTCTTCGAGGTCAATGTCGAATGGCTCACGCTGATGGTCACGCAAGGGCAGCAAGCTGGCCGTATCCGTAACCTGGGTGCCCCCGCCAGCCTGGCCCAGACCCTGATCTGCACCCTGGAAGGCGCCATGATCGTCGGCCGCGCGATGAACAGCGCCGAAGGGCCCGCGCAAATCGGTGCCACGCTGCTTAACTTTCTACAGGCCTGAGTTTTGCCAGGCCTTGTTTTCAGCCAAGTACCGACCTACTAGTAGGGTGAACACAGGACAATCCGTAGATGCCTATCCGTGATGTCAGCGAAGCCGAGTTCAATCGCGCGATGCACCTGCTGGGCAGGCCTGCGCTGCTGTACGTCTGGGCCCCATGGTGTGCGCCGTGTCGCCTGTTCTCGCCGATTTACCAACAGACCGTCACGCCGTTGCCGGGCGTTGCAGCGTTCAGGATCAACGCGGCCAGCGCCCCCCAGATACAGACGGCCCTGAACCTGGCAACGGTGCCTGCTGTGCTTGCCTTCAACCGAGACGGCAAGGAAATGGGCCGGTTCATAGGGCTCAAGAACGGCCAGCAACTGCATGAATGGGTGCTGGCGCACCTGATTGCGCCAGCCCCGCCTTCGTCACGCTGACGACCACCCACCCTCGATGAGTACTGCCATGACAACCTGGATAACACCGCTACTGGGCGGCTTGATGATCGGCACCGCGGCTGCCGCCTACCTGATTCTGTTCGGCCGGATCGCCGGGGTCTCGGGCATGCTGGCCGACGCCTTCGGCTTGGCCGCCGGCAACGATCGGCTGGCCTCGCGCTTGTTCCTGCTCGGCATGCTCGGCGCCAGCCTGCTGGTGCTGACGCTGCATCCGGTGACCCTGCCTGCGGACCTCGGCGCGTTCTGGCCAGGCGTGCTGCTGGCGGGGTTGCTGGTAGGTTTCGGCACCCGCCTCGGCTCGGGTTGCACCAGCGGCCATGGCATCTGTGGCCTGGGCCGCCTGTCAGCGCGCTCGCTGGCGGCAACCGCCACCTTCATGGTCAGCGGTTTCATCACCGTCTACGTACTTCGCCACCTGCTCGGGGTATTGCCATGAAACGCCTGCTGCCACTGGCCCTGGGTGCGCTGTTCGGTACCGGCCTGGTCATCTGCGACCTGGTCAACCCAGCGCGGATTCTGGCCTTTTTGGATCTCACCGGGGCTTGGGACCCGACCTTGCTGATCGTCATGGTCGGGGCGCTGGTCCCTTCGCTGCTGGCCTACCGTTACATTCGCGGCCGTGCCAAGCCGGTGCTGGGCGCGGCCTACTGCGTGCCGACCTCGCGGGTGGTCGACCGCAAGCTGATCATCGGGGCCTTGCTGTTCGGCATCGGCTGGGGCATCGCTGGTGTCTGCCCTGGGCCTGCGGTGGTCCTGCTCGGCACGGCGCAGCCGTTTGCGCTGCTGTTCTTCGCCGCCATGCTCGCAGGGGCGTTGCTGCATTACCTGGTGCTGGGCCGAGCGGCGCCACGCTGAGTAGCCCCGCAGCGCCTGCCGCCCATCGAACTCAGCTATCACGAGGTTATCCATGAACAACGAAACGCCGAGCCATCGCCCTACATTCAGTTTCAGTGCAAACAGGACAACTGGCGCACATCGAGTACGCTACCGGGAAGGCACCCGCGTCGATCCGCAGGAATGCGTGTTGTGCGTTCCGGTCGACCAGGCGACGACACCCGCACAGGCCACCGAGGTGCCGTGCGAACCCCATTCATGAACGATGCCACTCAAGACCAAGGACGATCACCCCCAATGGACACCTTAAACATCATCGGCAAGTTCAGAACGGCCCACGACGCCTACTTCAAACTGTTGCTGGACACCTACCCGACCAAGGCACCGATCACCGACAGCTCCAAGCTCGGCGCCCCGCAATCCTGTACCTTGGCGACCGAGGTTCAGGCCTGTCTGGTCGCGCTGGGCCCAACGGCCCAGCAACGCATGCTGCGCCTGGGCTTCGACCTGCTGTATCCGTTCAACAACATTGTCGACCAGTACAACTGGCGCGCCAGCATCATCGCGCAGAACACCAACTTCACCACCTTCGCCTCCATCGCCATCCGCATCGATGCGGAACTTCAGCTCATCGAGAACGTCGTAAAACTCAGCCAGTTCAGTGACTACCAAGGCATACCAAGCGATCTTTTCGCCGAGTCCAAGGCGCGCTACACCTCGGCTGTCGATGGCCTTGAAGCCACAGCCCCAACGGCGGATGGCGACCCCAAACGTATCCGCAACGACGCCGACAGCGAGGCAGTGAGCGGCCTGCAAAAGATCGAACGGCAGACCAACATTTTCTCCAACATCGCCAACCTCGCCACCACGGTCAAAACCCTGCTGGGCATCTGAACACCTCGCGAATAGCGCCCTGGCAGGGCAAAGTGCCTTTAGGACACCCGTTCTATTTCGCCATCACCGACCCCTTTCTAGAATCCCTCCATCGCTTCGGCACCGGGTCGGAGCCCAGTGATCGAGGGAACGTCACATGAACATCCAAGGACGCCTTGGGGCCCTGCTCGTTGCACCCATGTTGCTGGCACTCGCTGGCTGCGCGGCACCCGGGAGCTACAACCAGGGCACGCAGAACATGGCCAGCGGCAACTCACCGTGCACGCCCAGTGCAACCGACAACCTGATCTCCACTGGCCGCAGCCTGCTCAGCATCGCCAACTCCGTGCTCGAGACCAAGCACAGCATGAACGGCACCTCCGCCACTTACGACCAGCGCATGCAACTGGCGGAGAACGCCCAGAAGGTCAACCAGGGCAACCAGATGCTCGACAACGTCGAGAGCATGACCGCCGGGCTGAAGTCGCCCTGCGCCACCGCGCAGACCAGCGCCGCGCGCTGATATCGCTGCCAACCCTTCTGATCGAACAGGCCGCGCTCATGCGCGGCCTTTTTCTTGGCGTTTTCCGCGAAAGCAGGCACATAGCCATATCCCTTGCTACGATACCCCCCACAGCTCTGCGCCCTTTTTCCAGACGAAGGAAGCGTCATGCTCAACGCCGTATTGGCCGGCAAGAAAAAAGGCACCGGCCTGCACCAGCAGACGCTCGACCTCGAGCGCAGCGAGGGTGCAGAGGACATATTGACCGCTACCTTGTTCGAACGCCTGGCTTACTTGCCCGATGAACAGTTCTGCGCGGTTTTCCAGGCGTTGCTGGGCGAGCCCTTTGGCCCGCTGCAAACCATCACGTTCTGGCCCTCCTGGCGCCTGCCCGAAGGCAGGCAGGTAGAACCCGACGTACTGCTCAGCGATGGCAATCGCACACTGCTGGTCGAGGCCAAGCGCCATGACCATTACGATCAACAGTCGCCCGCGCAGCTGGCTCGCGAACTCAAGGCCGGCTGGCATGGCGGGGCCCTGGAGGCCGACAGCATCCTGCTGACACTGGGAGGGCTCAAGGACAACTCGCAAGCTGGGCGGGCGCGGCTGCTCGAGCAGGTGCACGACGAGCTGGCCGGCCAGCCACAGCAACCCTTCCGGCTGGTTTGCCGTAGCTGGCAACAGATGTTCCAGGCACTCGAGCGCGCGCTCGACAGCTCGCTCAGCGGCAGCCAGCGCCTGTTGGAAGACCTTGCCAGGTGCTATGCCTGGCACAGCCTGAAAACCCACCCGGTGCAATGGCTCAATGCCCTGAAGCCGGTTCACATCGAAACGCCCACCGGCGCTTTCGCGGCATGGAGCCTGAAATGACCGAGTCCCTGGCAAACGCACTGATCGATGTACGCCGTGCCTACCGTCTGCTGGCTGATTACCAGCAGCGCATGTTCGAGTTGCTCGCGTACCTGCGCGACAGCCTGGGTGCACAAGACTATTACCAGACCTACGTCCACTCGCTGCCACAGCGGGTTGCCGGGCTGGAAAACCTCAAGACCAGCGGCCTGCGCTACCTGCCGTTCCATGACATGTCGGTGCTCTGGCTACGCACCCCGCAGAACCAGCCTGAGCCATGGCACAGCCACCGCAAGGGCGACCTGATGTTCGGGGTGTGGGTGCGCAGCGATACGGGGTATGACAAGCACACCGGCCAGTTCAGTGATCGTGCGGTCGAAGCCACCACGAGCGAATTGGTGTTGTCGGTGGTGGTCTGCGATACGCCCGCCGAAGGCAACTGGTACCGAGACGCCTGGCTGACCATCGACTACCCGGAGGATGGGCAAGTCAACGACCAGGACAAACCCGGCTATCGCTGTTTCGCCCAGGCCATTGGCCTGGAGCGCTTGGCCGACAAGGCCGCGATCGATGCGGCGCTCCAGGCCTGGTGCCTGGCCGCCAGCCACCAGCTGGATGTGCAGATCACCACGCATCCGCAGCCGGTGACCTGAAGCCCTGCCATGACCGGCGCAGGCAGGTGACTGCGCCGCCACACCGCGTCTTGCCCAGGACCGCAGGAGCTGGCTAGGCTAGCGACCCGACTGCCGAGACCCACCATGCCAGACTCCCGCGCCATCGCCCTCGACGAAATCGACCGCAAGCTGATCGCCCTGCTGCAGATCAACGCCCGCGAAAGCGTCGCCACCCTCGCCCGCCACCTGGGCATCGCCCGCACCACGGTCAACTCGCGCCTGGCGCGGCTGGAAAAGAGCAAGGTCATCACCGGCTACGGCGTTCGCCTGGGCCAGCGCCTGCTCGGCGGCGGCTTGCAGGCCTATGTGGGGATCAAGGCGCAACCGCGCTCGGGCAAGGACATCGTGCGCCGCCTGGGCGCGATGGGCCAGGTGCAGCAGTTGTGCGCGGTGAGCGGCGAATTCGACTACGTCGCCTGGCTGAGCAGCGACTCGCCGGAGCAACTGGACCAGTTGCTCGACCAGATCGGCAGCCTCGATGGCGTGGAGAAGACCACCACGTCGATCATCCTCAGCAGCAAGGTCGATCGCGGCCAGCCAGGCTGACCATCCCATGGCCCTGAACGACAGGGCCCGTAAGAAAAATCGCGATCAGCAGCGCCTACCGACGGCCATCACCCGGGTCCAGGGGCGCCAACCGGCGAACGCCCGGCAACTGCTGGTGATCCGCGACACATCCAGCAACCCTCCTCCCCGTCCCTGCCTTCCATCGACGTTTAGGCTCGGATCAGCCCGCGCCCTTGACGCGCGAGCAACCTCATCACAAACTCTACGCAGATGACGTATAAAGAATGGATGCGCTATTCGTAGAACTACCGGCTTTCGAGCGCTATCGCAGCGATTACCTCGACGACGCCGACTTTCGCTTGTTGCAGCAGTTGCTGCTCCTGCAGCCCCATATCGGCGATGTCATCAAGGGCACAGGTGGCCTCAGGAAGATGCGTTTCGCCAATGCACTACGCCAGAAGGGCAAGCGCGGCGGCATGCGCATCATCTACTACTGGTGGTCCGCCGGGCAGCAATTCTGGCTCTTCACGCTGTATGGCAAGGAGCTCCAGGACGACCTGACCACACAGCAGTGCCAAGCCCTGAAACAACTGCTCGAGCACGAGTACCTGATGAGGACGACCCATGCCACGCAATATCTTCACTGAACTGACCGAAGGCTTCGAGGCGCTGTCCGAAGCGCGCGCCGGCAAACTGACCCTGCGTTCGCACAAGGTCGCTTTCCAGGCCTTGGCCCCCTTGGCACCCGACGAGCTCATCGGGTTGCGCCAGCGCCTCAACATGTCGCGTGCGGTGTTTGCCAGCTACCTGCGCACCAATGCCCGTACCCTGGAGAACTGGGAGCAAGGCCGCTCCAAACCCAACGCCCAAGCTGTCGCCCTGATTCGCCTGGTACAGAAATTCCCGGAAACCGTCGAGCACCTCGCAGCCCTGGGCTGATTCGTCACTCTTCAACCAATAGCAGTCATTACGACGAAACAAACTTCATAACGACGCCACTCTGCCTCTTAATTACGAACTCCGCGCTTCATAAAATGGCCACCAGGCATTTTCTATACTCAGGCTCCGCCCCTGCGCAGCCTCCCTGGCAAGGTCATTACATGAACAAGAACAACCGCCACCCCGCCGACGGCAAGAAACCCATCACCATCTTCGGCCCGGACTTCCCCTTCGCCTTCGACGACTGGCTGGAGCACCCGGCCGGCCTGGGCAGCATCCCCAAGGAGCGCCATGGCGAAGAGGTGGCGATCGTCGGTGGCGGCATCGCCGGGTTGGTGGCGGCCTACGAACTGATGAAGCTGGGCCTCAAGCCGGTGGTATACGAGGCCTCCAAGCTCGGCGGCCGGCTGCGCTCGCAAGCCTTCAACGGCACCGACGGCATCGTCGCCGAACTGGGCGGCATGCGCTTTCCGGTGTCGTCCACGGCCTTCTACCACTACGTCGACAAACTGGGCCTGGAGACCAAACCTTTCCCCAACCCGCTGACCCCTGCCTCGGGCAGCACGGTGATCGACCTCGAAGGCCAGACCTACTACGCCGAAAAATCCGCCGACCTGCCGCCACTGTTCCACGAGGTGGCCGACGCCTGGGCCGACGCCCTGGAAAGCGGCGCGCAATTCGGCGATATCCAGCAGGCCATTCGCGACCGCGACGTGCCGCGCCTGAAAGACCTGTGGAACAAGCTGGTGCCGTTGTGGGACGACCGCACCTTCTACGACTTCGTCGCCACCTCGCGCTCGTTCGCTAAGCTCAGCTTCCAGCACCGCGAGGTGTTCGGCCAGGTGGGCTTCGGCACCGGTGGCTGGGACTCGGACTTCCCCAACTCGATGCTGGAAATCTTCCGTGTGGTGATGACCAACTGCGACGACCACCAGCACCTGGTGGTCGGCGGCGTCGAGCAGGTACCCCAGGGCATCTGGCGCCATGTGCCGGAGCGTTGCGCCCACTGGCCGGCCGGCACCAGCCTCAAGACCCTGCACGGCGGTGCGCCGCGCGCCGGGGTCAAGCGCATCGCCCGCGCCGCCGATGGTCGCCTGGCAGTCACCGACAACTACGGCGACGTGCGCCACTACGCGGCGGTGCTCACCACCTGCCAGAGCTGGCTGCTGACCACCCAGATCGACTGCGAGGAGTCGCTGTTCTCGCAGAAGATGTGGATGGCCCTGGACCGTACCCGCTACATGCAGTCGTCGAAGACCTTCGTCATGGTCGACCGGCCGTTCTGGAAGGACAAGGACCCGCAGACCGGCCGCGACCTGATGAGCATGACCCTCACCGACCGCCTGACCCGCGGCACCTACCTGTTCGACAACGGCGACGACAAGCCGGGGGTGATCTGCCTGTCCTACGCCTGGATGAGCGATGCCCTGAAGATGCTGCCGCACCCCACCGAAAAGCGCGTGCAACTGGCCCTCGACGCGTTGAAGAAGATCTACCCCAAGACCGATATCGCCGGGCATATCATCGGCGACCCGATCACCATCTCGTGGGAGGCCGACCCGCACTTCCTCGGCGCCTTCAAAGGCGCGCTGCCCGGCCACTATCGCTACAACCAACGGATGTACGCGCACTTCATGCAGGCCGACATGCCGGCCGAGCAGCGCGGCATCTTCATCGCCGGTGACGACGTGTCCTGGACCCCGGCCTGGGTGGAAGGCGCGGTGCAGACTTCGCTGAACGCGGTGTGGGGTATCATGAACCACTTCGGTGGCCAGACCCACCCGGACAACCCCGGCCCGGGCGACGTGTTCGACGAGATCGGGCCGATCGCCCTGGCCGACTGAGCGAAGGAGTAGCGCCATGCGCATCGCCCTGTTCCAGGGCACGCCCCAGCCCCTGGACGTGCCCGGCAATCTCGAGCGCCTGCAACGCCAGGCCCAGCTGGCCGCCGGGCGCGGTGCCCAGTTGCTGGTGTGCCCGGAGATGTTCCTCAGCGGCTACAACATCGGTCTCGACCAGGTCACCCGCCTGGCCGAGCCCGCCGACGGCCCGTCGGCGCTGCGGGTGGCGGAAATCGCCCAGGCGCAGCGCATCGCCATCGTCTACGGCTATCCGGAGCGCGGCGATGACGGCGCGATCTACAACAGCGTGCAGTTGATCGACGCCCATGGCCGCAGCCTGTGCAACTACCGCAAGACCCACCTGTTCGGCGAACTGGACCGCTCGATGTTCAGCCCCGGCGCCAACCACTTCCCGGTGGTCGAGCTGGAAGGCTGGCAGGTCGGCCTGCTGATTTGCTACGACATCGAATTCCCGGAGAACGCCCGGCGCCTGGCCCTGGCCGGCGCCGAGCTGATCCTGGTGCCGACGGCGAACATGACCCCCTACGACTTCGTTTGCCAGGTGACCGTGCGCTCGCGGGCACAGGAGAACCAGTGCTACCTGGTGTATGCCAACTACTGCGGCAGCGAAGGGCAGATCCAGTATTGCGGCCAGAGCAGCATCGTCGGCCCGGACGGCAGCCTGCTGGCGATGGCCGGGCGCGAGGAGTGCCAGTTGCTGGCGGATCTGGAGCACGAGCGGGTAGTCGAGGGGCGCCTGGCGTTTCCCTACCTGGCGGACCTGCGCCGGGATCTGCATTAACAGCCATCCCTTGCAAGGTGTTGATCATTGGCGCTGGGCTTGGCGTTGCCGCTGTTTCGCGACACAAGGCCGCGCCTACAGACGACCGCGCATCCCTGTAGGAGCGGCCTTGTGTCGCGAAAGGGTCGCAACGCGACCCCGGCAATCTTGAATTCCCCAAAGATCGCAAGACAGGGCCAGACCAGACAACCTCGGCATTGCGCGCTAGCATGGCATCATGTCCGACGCCATCCGCCACCTCACCCTCGCCAACGGCCTGCACCTGACCCTGCGCCACGCGCCACGCCTCAAACGCGCGGCGGCGGCGCTGCGAGTACATGCCGGCAGCCACGACGCACCGCCGCGCTGGCCGGGCCTGGCGCACTTTCTCGAACACCTGTTCTTCCTGGGTACCGAGCGTTTCCCGCTGGACGACGGCCTGATGCGCTACGTGCAGGGCCTGGGCGGCCAGGTCAATGCCAGCACCCGCGAACGCACCACCGATTTCTTCTTCGAAGTGCCCCCTGCAGCGCTGGCCGGTGGGCTGGAGCGCCTGTGCCAGATGCTCGTCGAGCCGGACTTCGCCATTGAGCGCCAGGGTCGCGAGCGCGAGGTGATCCACGCCGAGTTCATCGCCTGGTCGCGCAACCCCGAGGCCCAACAGCAGTTCGCCTTGCTCCAGTCGGTTGCCGCCAATCATCCGCTCAGGGCCTTCCACGCCGGCAACCGCTACAGCCTGCCGCTAAGGGATGCGGCCTTCCAACGCGCGCTGCAAGCGTTTCATCGATGCTTCTACCAGGGCAGCCAGATCACCCTGAGCCTGGCCGGCCCTCAACCGCTGGAAGCACTGGAAGCATTGGCCAGGCGCCTGGGCGCGCAGTTCGCCGCGGGCACCTCGGCAGGTAGGCCCGCACCGCCGCGGTTGCTCGACGGCCCACTCCGCTCGCCCAGCACCCAGGACCTGCTGTTTGCCCACGAACACCTCCCGGCACAAGCCGAGCAGGCCCTTGAGCTGCTGCTGGACCTGCTCAGCGATAGCCGCCCGGGTGGCTGGCTGGCCGAACTGCGCCAGCGCGGCTGGCTGCAGGACTGCAAGGCGCAACGCCTGTACAGCCATGCCGGCCAGCTGCTGTGGCACGTGCGCCTACAACTGACGGCCCAGGCCGATGCCGCGCAAGCCCAACAGCTGTTGTACAGCTGGCTCGGTTTCGTCCGCCAGCAGGCTGGGCCACAGCTGCACGTCACCTTCGCGCAGTTGCAGCAACGCCGTGAGCAAGCGGCCAGCGCGCTGGAACTGGCCCGCCGCGACAGTGCCGACCAGCCCTACCAAGGGCTCGCCCGACAAGGACTGGCCGCGCTGGATGCGCTACTGGCCGATCTACCGCAGGGCCCCGCCGGCCCCTGGCACCTGCCACCGGCCGAACCGCTGCTGACGACCACGCCAGCGGCGCGGCACGCCCCCTTGCCGCAAGGCCTGACGCTCAGCGATGCCCTGCCCGCTTCACGCCAGTTCGCCACGCTCTACCTGCGCTGGCAGCTGCCCTCGGCGGCGCGCGTGCTGCAGGTGCTCCAGCGCGCCCTGCAAGCGCTGCGCGAGCGTGCCGAACGCGCCGCAGTGCAACTGGACCTGGAGGCCAGTGGTGGCTACCTGCAGCTGCGCATCGGCGGCTATCCGTTGGCGGTGGTGAACGCGGCGGCAGAAGCGCTCGAGCTGATCGGCACGCCAGCCCGCGAGCACTGGCAGGCCCCGGCAGCCCGCGAACCGGCGCTGATCCCGATCCGCGCCCTGCTCAAGGCCCTGCCGAACGCCCTTGACCCGGCAGCAGCCCAAGGGCAGCCCGCCGGCGAGCTCGCCTCGCCCTGGCGGCACGCGCGCTGGCAAGGCCTGGCCATCGGCTTCGACCAGGCCAGCCGTGACGCCCTCGGCGCGGCCCTGCAGGCCATCCCTGGGCAGCCCGGCGAGCCGCCAGCCAGGCGCCACTTCGCAGGGCGCCACTGGCATCAGGTGCACACCCCGGGCGGCGAGCCGGCCCTGCTGCTGTTCTGCCCGCTGCCAGCGCCCCTGCAAGCGTGTGGCCGTCTGCTCGCCCACCTGCTGCAAGGGCCGGTGTACCAACGGTTGCGGGTCGAACTGCAACTGGGTTATGCGGTGTTCAGCGCCTTTCGCCAAATCGCCGGGCACGGCGGGCTGCTGTTCGGCGTGCAATCGCCGCAGGCCGGCCAGCGCGAGGTGCTTGGCCACCTGACCACGCTGCTGCAGGAGGGCGTGCAACTGGCCGCCGACAGCCGCCAACAACTGGCCGAGCAGTTCAGCGAAGCGGCCATGGCCAATGTCGAAGTCGCGCACTGGGCCTGGCAGGCACATATGGCGACACAAAATCCGCAGCTGGCTTGCATGAGCGAGGCTATTCTGACTGTCGAACAGCACGACTTGGACGCGCTACTGCAGCAATTACTGGCAGCCGAACACGGCTGGCTGTGCCTGGCCAACGCCCCCGCCCCAGATGCTCACTGGCATTGAGCGCGGCGCGGATTGTTACCAAGCCTGCAAGGGCGCATTTCGAATAATTAACCTTTCGGTACAAATTTTTCTTGTAAGATAGCGCAATCTCAGCCAATGGAACCTCTGCCCCCAGACGGTACCCAATGATGAGCTGACCCCCAAACCCATCCGGAAGGAGCAAGCCCATGTGGACCAAACCTGCATACACTGACCTGCGTATCGGCTTCGAAGTGACCATGTACTTCGCCAACCGCTAAGCGGCAGCGCGACCAGACGCCTCGGCCCGCCGGGGCGTCGTCGTTTTCGAATCACCGTTTCCTGCTTCAGAGGGCGCCCATGTACATCCAGATTCTCGGCTCGGCCGCCGGCGGCGGTTTCCCCCAGTGGAACTGCAACTGCGCCAACTGCAAGGGCTACCGCGACGGCACGCTGCGCGCCAGCGCGCGTACCCAGTCGTCCATCGCCCTGTCCGACGACGGCGAGCACTGGATCCTGTGCAACGCCTCGCCAGACATCCGCGCCCAGTTGCAGGCCTTCGCGCCGATGCAGCCGGCCCGCGCCCTGCGCGACAGCGGGATCGACGCCATCGTGCTGCTCGACAGCCAGATAGACCACACCACCGGCCTGCTCAGCCTGCGCGAGGGCTGCCCGCACAAGGTGTGGTGCACCGACATGGTCCACCAGGACCTGACCACGGGTTTTCCGTTGTTCAACATGCTCAGCCACTGGAACGGCGGCCTGCAGTGGCAGCGCATCGCACTCGAAGGCAGCTTCGTCATCGAGGCCTGCCCGCAGCTGCGCTTCACCCCCTTCCCGCTGCGCAGCGCCGCGCCGCCTTACTCGCCGCACCGTTTCGACCCGCACCCGGGCGACAACCTTGGCCTGCTGGTCGAGGATACCCGCACCGGCGGCACGCTGTTCTACGCCCCGGGCCTGGGCCAGGTCGACGCCAAGCTGCTGGACATGATGCATGGCGCCGACTGCCTGCTGGTCGACGGCACGTTGTGGGAGGATGATGAAATGCAGCGCCGCGGCGTCGGCACCCGTACCGGCCGCGAGATGGGCCACCTGGCGCAGAACGGCCCGGGCGGCATGCTCGAGGTGCTCGAGGCGTTCCCGCGCCAGCGCAAGGTGCTTATCCACATCAACAACACCAACCCGATCCTCGATGAAGACTCCCCAGAGCGCGCCGAAGTGCAGCGCCGCGGCGTGGAAGTCGCCTTCGACGGCATGAGCATCGAGCTGTAAGGAGGCCGTGTGAGCGACGCAACGCCGATGTCCCCTGCCGAGTTCGAGCAGGCCCTGCGCGCCAAGGGCGCCTATTACCACATCCACCACCCGTACCACGTGGCGATGTACCAAGGCCGTGCCACCCGCGAGCAGATCCAGGGCTGGGTGGCCAACCGCTTCTACTACCAGGTCAACATCCCCCTCAAGGACGCCGCGATCCTGGCCAACTGCCCGGACCGCGAGGTGCGCCGCGAGTGGATCCAGCGCCTGCTCGACCACGACGGCGCCCCCGGCGAGGACGGCGGTATCGAGGCCTGGCTGCGCCTGGGCCAGGCCGTGGGGCTGGACCCCGACCAGCTGCGTAGCCAGGAGCTGGTACTGCCGGGCGTGCGCTTCGCGGTCGACGCCTACGTCAACTTCGCCCGCCGCGCCAGCTGGCAGGAGGCGGCCAGCAGCTCGCTGACCGAGCTGTTCGCCCCACAGATCCACCAGTCGCGCCTGGACAGCTGGCCGCAGCACTACCCGTGGATCGACCCGGCCGGCTACCAATACTTCCGCACCCGCCTGGGCCAGGCCCGGCGCGATGTGGAACACGGCCTGGCGATCACCTTGCAGCACTACACCACCCGCGAAGGCCAGCAACGCATGCTGGAGATCCTGCAGTTCAAGCTGGATATCCTGTGGAGCATGCTCGATGCCATGAGCATGGCCTATGAACTGAACCGCCCGCCGTACCACAGCGTCACCACCGAGCGGGCCTGGCACAAGGGGATCGCCCTATGAGTTTCGACCGTCAACAGGTGCCCGCCTGGCGCCCCGGCTACCGTTTCCAGTACGAGCCGGCACAGAAGGGCCATGTGCTGCTGTACCCCGAGGGCATGATCAAGCTCAACGACAGCGCCGGGCTGATCGGCGGCCTGGTCGATGGCCAGCGCTCGGTGGCGGCGATCATTGCCGAACTTGAACAGCAATTCCCCGGTGTGCCCGAAGTCGCTGACGACATCGAGCAATTCATGGAGGTGGCCCGTGCCGAACACTGGATCACCCTCGCCTGAGGTGCCGGTCGGCCTGCCGCTGTGGCTGCTGGCCGAACTGACCTACCGCTGCCCGCTGCAGTGCCCGTACTGCTCCAACCCGCTGGACTTCGCCGAACAGGGCAAGGAGCTGAGCACCGCGCAGTGGTTCAAGGTCATGGCCCAAGCCCGCGAAATGGGCGCCGCGCAGATCGGCTTTTCCGGCGGCGAGCCGCTGGTGCGCCAGGACCTCGCCGAGCTGATCGGCGAGGCCCGCCGCCTGGGCTACTACACCAACCTGATCACCTCCGGCATCGGCCTGACCGAGCAGAAGATCGCCGCGTTCAAGCAGGCCGGGCTGGACCATATCCAGATCAGCTTCCAGGCCAGCGACGAGCAGGTGAACAACCTGCTGGCCGGCTCGAAAAAAGCCTTCGCGCAAAAGCTGGAGATGGCCCGGGCAGTGAAGGCCCATGGCTATCCGATGGTGCTCAACTTCGTCACCCACCGGCACAATATCGACAAGATCGACCGCATCATCGAGCTGTGCATTGCCCTGCAAGCCGACTTCGTCGAACTCGCCACCTGCCAGTTCTATGGCTGGGCACACCTCAATCGCCTGGGCCTGCTGCCGACCCGCACGCAGTTGCAGCGGGCCGAGCGCATTACCAACGAGTACCGGGAAAGACTCAAGGCCGAAGGCAGCCCGTGCAAGCTGATCTTCGTCACCCCGGACTACTACGAAGAGCGTCCCAAGGCCTGCATGAACGGCTGGGGCAGCCTGTTCCTGACCATCACCCCCGACGGCACCGCCCTGCCCTGCCACGGTGCGCGGCAGCTGCCGGTGCAGTTCCCCAATGTGCGCGACCACGACCTGCGGCACATCTGGTACGACTCGTTCGGCTTCAACCGCTTCCGCGGCTATGACTGGATGCCCGAACCCTGCCGCTCGTGCGACGAGAAGCAAAAGGACTTCGGCGGCTGCCGTTGCCAGGCCTTCATGCTCACCGGCGATGCCAGCAAGGCCGACCCGGTGTGCGCCAAGTCACCGGACCATGGCATCATCCTCAAGGCCCGCGAGGAAGCCGAACACGCAACGCTGGAGATCGAACAGATGACCTTGCGCAACGCACGCAATTCCCATGTCATCGCCCGTGGCTGAGCTCAGCGCCGCCCAGGCAGTGGCCGCCGGCACCGACTTCGCCGAACTCAAGGTCGGCGCGCTGGGGCTGTTCTGGAACGAGTTCCGCCCCGCCGATGGCGCCTGCCGGCTCTGGCATTGGCGCGACCATCAGGCCCGCTGCCTGACCCCCGACGGTTTCAGTGTGCGCAGCCGGGTCTATGAATATGGCGGCGGCAGTTTCTGCCTGGCCGACCACGGCCTGGTGTTCGTCAACGAGCACGACCAGCAGGTCTACAGCCAGGCGCTGGATGGTTCGGCGCCATGCGCCCTCACCGCTAACCCCGCCTGTCGCTATGGCGACGTGCAGTGGCACGCCGGGCAGGTGCTGGCGGTGGAGGAAAGCCATGGCGAGCAAGTGGTCCATCGGCTGGTCAGCCTGGCCGCGGGCGGCCGTGAAGTCCTCGCTGAAGGCGCCGACTTCTACGCCACGCCGACCCTGAGCGACAATGGCCGGCGCCTGGCCTGGGTCGAATGGGATCGCCCCGCGCAGCCATGGACCCGCACCCGTCTGATGTGCCGCGAGCGGGGCCCGGCTGGCGATTGGGGGCCGGCACGCTGTATCGCCGGGCAGGACGAGTCGCTGCAGCAACCGCGCTTCGATGCCGCAGGGCGGCTGTACTGCCTGTCGGACCGCGACGGTTTCTGGCAGCCCTGGGGCGAAGTGGACGGACGCTGGCAAGCCTTGCCCGCCGCCAATGCCGACCATGCCGCCGCCCCCTGGCAACTGGGGCCCTGCACCTGGCTGGCGCTGGGCCCTGCCAGCTACCTGGCCAGCTGGTTCGAAGAAGGCTTCGGGCAACTGGGGCTGCGCACCGACAGCGGTGAAGTGCAGCGCTACGCCAGCGCCTACAGCCGCTTTCGCAGCCTGGCCCTGGACGCCGACCACCTCTACGCCATCGCCGCCTCGCCCATCAGCCCGCCGGCGGTCATCGCCATCGACCGGCGCAGCCACGAGGTCCGGGTGCTGGCAGGCGGGGCCGAGGTGTTGCCCGCCGAGCACATCAGCCAGCCACGGCCGATTCGCTACGCCAGCGGCGATGGCGTGGCCCACGGCTTCTTCTACCCAGCGATGACTGGCCGCGGCCCCGCGCCGCTGGTGGTGTTCATCCATGGCGGGCCGACGTCGGCCTGCTACCCGGTGCTAGACCCGCGCATCCAGTACTGGGCCCAGCGCGGCTTCGCCGTCGCCGACCTCAACTACCGGGGCAGCAGCGGCTATGGCCGCGCCTATCGCCAGGCCCTGCACCTGCGCTGGGGCGAGAGCGACGTGCAGGATGCCTGCGCGGCGGTGGCATACCTGGCCGAACAGGGGCTGGTCGACCCTCGCCAGGCGTTCATTCGCGGTGGCAGCGCGGGTGGCTATACCACCCTCTGTGCGCTGGCCTTGCACAGGGTCTTCCGCGGCGGCGCCAGCCTGTATGGCGTCAGCGATCCGGTGGCCTTGGGGCAGGCTACCCACAAGTTCGAAGGGGATTATCTGGACTGGCTGATCGGCGACCCGCTGCAGGATGCCGAACGCTACCGCCAGCGCACACCGCTGCTGCATGCCGGGCAGATCGAGGTGCCGGTGATTTTCTTCCAGGGTGAACTGGACGCGGTGGTCGTGCCGGCGCAGACCCGCTCGATGCTCGAGGCCTTGCAGGCCAACGGCATTGCCGCCGAGGGGCATTTCTACCCAGGCGAGCGACATGGTTTTCGCCAGGCGGCAAACCTGGCCCATGCGCTCGAGCAGGAATGGAAGTTCTATTGCCGGGTATTGGCCACAGAGCCTCTGTAGGCGCGGCACCGGCTGCGCCGGTGTTCGCCGGCAAGGCCGGCTCCTACGAGGCTTGCGGCATGCCTCGCCGCTGTGGGTCTTCAGCGCTTGGCGATGATGTACACCGCATGCACGATCCCGGGAATGTAACCCAGCAACGTCAGCAGGATATTCAACCAGAATGCCCCGCCGAACCCCACCTGCAGGAATACGCCCAGCGGCGGCAGGATAATGGCGATGATGATACGAATGAAGTCCATGCGAAACGCTCCATGAGGGTGTTTCAACACAGACTCGCCTCGCTTGGCAGAGGTTCCCCATGCCGCCCTCCCCCTGCGCGACAGGCAAAAAAAACGCCCCGAGCCAAATATTTCAGGCCAGGGGCGATGCGCAGGAACGCGAGACGGTTCGTTGAAATTCTGTAGGCCGGTCAGGCCGGCATCACCCGGCGGCTGTGCTGCTGGGCATGCAGCCGGGCAAAGGCGCGGGCCAGGCGCAGGAGCATCTCGTCGATGTTGCCCTGGCTCACGGTCAGCGCCGGCGAGAAGCGCACCACGTCGGCCTGCGGGGCATTGAGCAGCAGCCCTTCGTGCAAGGCGGCCTCGACCAGCTCGGCGGCCATGCCTTCACGCATCTGCAAGGCCCAGAGCAGCCCTTGCCCGCGCACCTCGCCCTGGCCATAGCGCCCCGCCAGGCGGCTCAGGCCGTCGCGCAGGTGCCGGCCCCTGTCCAGTACCTGGTCGAAGAAGCCCGGCTCCAGCACCGTGTTGAGCACCGCCAGCCCGGCCGCGCTCATCAGCGCATTGCCATGGTGGCTGCCCGCCAGTTCGCCAGGCTCAGCGCAGCAGGCGCTCCCCCGCGCCAGCAGCGCTGCCAAGGGCACGCCGCCGCCCAGGCCCTTGCCCAGGGTGACGATGTCGGCGCGCACCCCGTAGGTCTGCTCGGCCAGCAAGGCGCCGCAACGCCCGATCCCGGTCTGCACCTCGTCGAGAATCAGCAGGATGCCCAGCTCCCGGCACAACCGCTCGACGCCCTTGAGGTAGTCGGCGCTGGCCGGGATCACCCCGGCTTCGCCCTGGATCGGTTCGAGCATGATCGCCACGGTGCGCGAGTCGACCGCGGCATGCAGCGCCGCCAGGTCGTTGAACGGCACCTTGCTGAAGCCTGGCAGGCCTGGCTCGCAGCGGTTGCACGGCAGCGGGTCGGAGGCCGACAACGCCCCCAGGCTACGGCCATGGCAGCCCTGGCTGGCGGTAATGATGTGGTAGGCGCCATTGCGGTGCAGTTGCCCCCATTTGCGCGCCAGCTTGATCGCCCCCTCGCAGGCCTCGGCACCGCTGTTGAGCAGGTAGGCCTGGTCGCTGCCGGTGCTCTGGCACAGTTGCTCGACCAAGCTCAGCAGCGCGCGGCTGTGATAGCCCGCGCCGGGGTTGATCAACGCCTGGGCCTGGTTGCCCAGGGCCTTGACCAGCACGCTCGGACTGTGCCCTAGGCTGTTGACCGCACAGCCCTGGGTAAAGTCCAGGTAGGCGTGCCCTTCGCTGTCCCACAACCACGAGCCCTGGCCACGCACGAACATCTGCGCCGCGCGCTCGGCGCTGGGCATCAGCCGCTCGCGGCTGGGCTGCGCGGTGGCCGGCGCCAGCGCCGGGGCACGCCTGGGCTCGGCCACGGCAGATGCCGAGCGGCGCAGCTTGAACAGGTTCATCGAGGCTCCAGCCAATCACGGTGTCAGGCGGCCAAGGCCCCGGTCGAACGCCGGAGGGTATATTTTGCCTTGCCTATCAAAAGTGTTTTTCATCCGGGGTAACAATCGCCTGGATAAGCGCTGTAACCCGTTGGAATACGGCGATAGACTAGGCCCCAAGCCGATCTGCGGCCATTTCGTTTTTCCAGCTTTTTCGATAAGTAATAGTCATGGATTTTCGCCAACTGCGTTACTTCGTCGCGGTCTACGAGGAAGGCCATGTCGGCCGCGCCGCCGAGCGCCTGTCGCTGTCCCAGCCGGCCCTGTCGCAACAGATCCGCCAGCTGGAGCACAGCCTCGACCTGAACCTGTTCGAGCGCAGCAACAAGCGCCTGCTGCCGACCCTTGCCGCCCACACCCTGTACAACCACGCCGGCCCCCTGCTGGAAGGCTTGCAGCGAGCCCACGAGGCCATGCGCAACTTCAAGGGGCAGTCGCTGCGCACCCTGGCCATCGGCGTGCTGCAAACCGTCCGGCCCAGCTTGGTGCCGCAGCTGCTGGAGCGGGTGCGCAAGGCCCAGCCGCACCTTGTGGTGCAGATCTACGAGCTGTCAGGTTCAGAGATCGAGCGACGCCTGCTCAACGGCAGCCTGGACATCGGCATCAGCTACCTGCCAGCGCGTCAACCAGGGCTGCATGGCCTGCTGCTGTACGAAGACGAACTGCAGTTGGTGATCCCCAAGACCCACCCGCTGAAGGACTTCAAGAAGGTCTCGATCCGCCAGGCGGCGGAGCTGCCGCTGCTGATGCTCGGCGAGGAATTCCAGATCCGCCAGATCTGGAAGGCGCAGTTGGCCAACCAAGGCCGTCGGCCACAGGTGCAGGCCGAGATGAACAACATGGCGGGGATCCTCGACAGCCTGGCGCATACCGCACTGGCCACCATCCTGCCGGGCCGCGCCAAGGATGCCGCCCAGGATGACCAGGAGCTGCTGTGGAAGCCGTTGAGCGAACCGCGGGTGCCCTTGAAGGTCGGCCTGGTGTTCCGCGACGCCCAGCGTCAGCAGGCCTCGGTGGAGCTACTGCGCACGTTGCTCGAGGAAGAGACCGACATCCGGCCCCTGGGTGTCTCGCCGCTGGATGTGCTCGCCTGACAAATCACGTGCACAAAGAAAACCCCGCCGAAGCGGGGTTTCCCAGACTGTTTCCCTTTGACATCCCTATCGCCCCGCCTCCCTGGCAGGAAATCCTTGCGTGTCCCTGTTCTGTCCATTGCGCGTCCTGCGCTACGTCCATGTGACAAAGAGTAACCGTGGATCCAATCTTAGGAAAGAGGCGAAAAGTCACCACGTCATGTAAGACAAAGCTTACAAAAGAGGTGTATTCACAAACAGGCTTGCCCTGACGAAAAAGGCCGCTCCCGCCGACGGACCGCAATCCTCGGCAAGAGCGGCCTGGGCCGCGCGGGGCTGTCAGCCAGCCCGCAAAGGGCTTAGAACTGCGCTGCGTCCAGCAGGTAGAGCGACTCGCTGCCGGCCTTTACCGCGGCGACCAGCGAATGCACCCGCGGCAACAGGCGGGCGAAGTAGAAGCGCGCCGTGCCCAGCTTGGCCCCGTAGAACTCGGCATCGCCCTCGCCGGCCTTGGCCGCGCGGGCCATCAGTGCCCACATGTAGCCGTAGGCGACATAGCCGAACGCCTGCAGGTACTCGACCGATGCCGCGCCAATCTCGTTAGGGTTGCCCTTGGCCTGGTCCAGCAGCCAGGCGGTCAGCTCGTCGAGCTGGTCGAGGGAGGCCGCCAGCGGTTTGCTGAACTCACCCAGCTCGCCGCCTGCGCTGGCGATGAACTGGCGGATCTCGTCGGCGAACAGCTGGTAGTAGGCGCCACCGCTGGCCACCACCTTGCGCCCGACCAGGTCCAGGGCCTGGATGCCATTGGTGCCTTCGTAGATCTGGGTGATGCGCACGTCACGCACCAGTTGCTCCTGGCCCCACTCGCGGATATAGCCATGGCCACCAAACACCTGCTGGCCGTGCACGGTGCACTCCAGGCCCAGGTCGGTGAGGAAGGCCTTGGCCACCGGGGTCAGCAGCGCCACCAGTTCTTCGCTGCGCTTGCGGGTGGCGGCATCCTCGCTGTACTTGGCACTGTCGAGCTGCATCGCCACGTAGGTGGAGAAGGCCCGGCCGCCTTCGATCAGCGCCTTCATGGTCAGCAACATGCGGCGCACGTCCGGGTGGACGATGATCGGGTCGGCCACCTTGTCCTTGGCTTGCGGGCCGGTCGGGGCCCGGCTCTGCAGGCGGTCACGGGCGTACTCCACGGCGTTCTGGTAGGAGCGCTCGGCCGAGGCCAGGCCCTGGATACCAACGCCCAGGCGCTCGTAGTTCATCATGGTGAACATCGCCGCCAGGCCTTTGTTCGGCTCGCCGACCAGGTAGCCGACCGCTTCGTCGAAGTTCATCACGCAGGTGGCCGAGGCCTGAATGCCCATCTTGTGCTCGATCGAGCCGCAGGTGGCAGTGTTGCGCGCGCCCAGGCTACCGTCCTGGTTGACCAGCACCTTGGGCACCAGGAACAGCGAGATACCCTTGGGACCTGCTGGGGCATCCGGCAGCTTGGCCAGTACCAGGTGGATGATGTTCTCGGTGAGGTCGTGTTCGCCACCGGTGATGAAGATCTTGGTGCCGCTGACCTTGTAGCTGCCATCGGCCTGGGGCTCGGCCTTGGTGCGGATGATGCCCAGGTCGGTGCCGGCGTGCGGCTCGGTCAGGCACATGGAACCGGCCCAGACGCCGGCGTACATGTTCGGCAGGTACTGCGCCTTCAGCGCCTCGCTGGCGTGGGCGTTGATCGACAGGCAAGCGCCGGCGGTGAGCATCGGGTACAGGCCGAACGACAGGCTCGAGGCGTTGACCATTTCCTCGACCTGGGCCGAGATCACCTTGGGCATGCCCATGCCGCCGAACTGCGGGTCGCCACCCACGCCGACCCAGCCGCCCTCGGCGTAGGTACGGTAGGCCTCGATGAAGCCGGCCGGGGTGCGCACCGCGCCGTTGTCCCAGTGGCAGCCTTCCTCGTCGGCGGCGCGGCTCAGCGGGGCGATGGACTTGCCGGTGACCTTGCCGGCCTCTTCCAGTACCGCCATGGCCGTCTCGGCATCGACCACCTCGGCCAACCCCGGCAGTTGCGACCAGCGTGTGGCCACGTCGAAGACTTCATTGAGGACGAAGCGCATATCGCGCAGGGGCGCTTTATATTCAGCCATGACAACCTCTCGCTATCGGGGTCGGGGCGGCCCATCGAGGGCCGCGGCACTGGGATGACCCGCAGTGTAACCGAACAACTTTTACGAGACATAGGGTCATCATGCGACTGAATAGTCAGGAATGGTCACACCCCAATTCACGCCATGCGCACGGCCCCACGCCGCGATTGCTGGCCGAAGGTCATCACGCAGTTACGCCCGGCGCCCTTGGCGCTGTACAGCGCCTGGTCGGCGGACTTGAGCACTTCGTCGGGGTTGCGGTGCTCGACCTGGCGCTCGGCGACGCCAATGCTGATGGTCACCGACACCGTGGTATTGGCGCCGCCCCCGCGGCGCTGCCGACCGGTGGAGTCGTCCTGGGGCCGGCTGTTCTGGTCGCGCAGCTGGATCGCGTAGTTGGCGATCATCTCCCGTATCGACTCCAGGTGCGGCAGGCATTCCTCGGCGGTCTTGCCGGCGAACACCAGGGCGAATTCCTCGCCGCCGTAACGGTAGGCGCGCCCCCCGCCGGTGACCTTGGACAGGCGGCTGGCGACCAGGCGCAGCACCTGGTCGCCGACATCGTGACCATGGGTGTCGTTGAATTTCTTGAAATGGTCGACGTCGGTCATGGCGATCACGTAGTTGCGCCCCAGGCGCTGCATGCGCTCGTTCAGCGCCCGGCGCCCCGGCAACCCGGTCAGTTCGTCGCGGAACGCCATCTGGTAGGCCTCGTGGGACACCGCCGCGGCGATCATCAGCATCACCTGGCTGCACATGATGTTCAGGGTGAACGGCAGGATGAAGGTCTTGGGCAGCATCCAGAAGATGCCGACCAAACCGATGATCTGCGCCGCATGCAGGGGCCGCGGCTCACGCAGGTATTGCACCACCAGCAGGACGAACACCGCCAGGAACAGCGGGTAAGCCAGCTGGATCAGGCTCATCCACTGGCCATGCAGCGCCGGCCAGCGGATCTCGGCCAGCCAGGTCAGCAGCGCCTCGGGAAAACTCTGCTCCAGCGCCACCGCGACACTGCCCACGGCGAACAGCACGGCAAAGCGCGCCAGCAGGTCCTGGGCCAGGTGGGTGCGCTCCTGCCAGGCGCCATACAGCCCGAACAGCGCCGGCAGCAGCAGGCAGACCAGGTGAAAGATCACCGCGGCATCCTCGCGAACCCGACCATTGTCACGGTAGAAGTCGGTCTGGGTGTCGAGCAGGAAATAGGCAATGTACACCGTGACCATCAGGAACAGTTCGCGCTGGCGGCGATATACGGCGCAGTAGGCACCCCCGAGCAACAGCACCAAGGTGGGCAGAACGTTGAACAGCGATGTGAAGAAGACGCTGAGGTCCCTCACATAGGCTGCCGCAAGCCCTGCCAGCAACAGAATCAGCGAAGGCAGGAAGTGGCTTGCGCGTACAGCGGATAAACGAAACAAGGGTAATCTCCGACCCGGCAGATCAATAATGGCATTGTGCCCCTACTTCATCGGCAGTGCACATGAATAGATGAATACAGATGCCCGTTTTAACGGCAGATCAGGGCTGAAGCTTGAGACTTTCTCGTTACTGGATGCGACGCCCAGTAGGATTCTTCCTGTTTACGCGATGCCTGTAGCAGCGGCCTCGTGTCGCGAAAGGGTTGCAAAGCAGCCCCGGCGATCTTTGCAGCAACGCTGAAACCCTCGGGCTGCCGCGCGGCCCTTGCGCGACGCAAGGCCGCGCCTACAGGGCAGGCGTGAAAGTCCGGGCAAAAAAAAACCGCCTGCCGGTGAGGGCAGGCGGTTTTTTGTACAACCGCTACGGCTTAGCAGGACAGACCGAAGTCTTCTTCCTTCATCGCCATCAGGTTGTTGGCGCCCGACAGGATCGCCGCCACATGGCTGCGGGTACGCGGCAGGATGCGCTGGAAGTAGAAGCGCGCGGTCTGCAGCTTGGCGGTGTAGAAGGCCTCTTCGCTGGTGCCGGCAGCCAGTTTCTCGGCGGCCAGGCGGGCGATGTCGGCCCAGAAGTAGGCCAGGCAGGCGTAGCCGGAGTACATCAGGTAGTCCACCGAGGCGGCACCGACTTCCTCGCGATCCTTCATCGCCGCCATGCCGATCTTCATGGTCAGCTCGCCCCACTCCTTGTTGATCGCGGCCAGCGGCTCGACGAACTCCTTGGTGGCCTCGTTGCCTTCCTGCCCCTGGCAGAACTTGTGGACGATCTTGGTGAAGCCCTTGAGCGCCTCGCCCTGGGTCATCAGCACCTTGCGCCCGAGCAGGTCGAGAGCCTGGATGCCGGTGGTGCCTTCGTACAGCATGGAGATACGGCTGTCGCGCACGTTCTGTTCCATGCCCCATTCGGCGATGAAGCCGTGGCCGCCGTAGATCTGCACGCCATGGTTGGCAGACTCGAAACCAACTTCGGTCATGAACGCCTTGGCGATCGGGGTGAGGAAGGCCAGCAGGGCATCGGCCTTCTTGCGCTCTTCTTCATCCTGGCTGTATTTGACGATGTCCACCTGCTTGGCGGTGAAGTACACCATCGCGCGGTTGCCTTCGGCGAAGGCCTTCATGGTCAGCAGCATGCGCCGCACGTCTGGGTGGACGATGATCGGGTCGGCCGCCTTGTCCGGTGCTTTCGGGCCGGTCAGCGAGCGCATCTGCAGGCGGTCGCGGGCGTACTTCAGGCCGCCCTGGAACGCCACTTCGGCGTGGGCCAGGCCTTGCAGCGCGGTGCCCAGGCGAGCGGTGTTCATGAAGGTGAACATGCAGTTCAGGCCCTTGTTGGCTGGGCCGATCAGGTAGCCGGTGGCGCTGTCGAAGTTCATCACGCAGGTGGCGTTGCCGTGGATGCCCATCTTGTGCTCGAGCGAGCCGCAGCTCACGCCGTTGCGCTCACCCACGCCGCCTTCGGCGTTTGGCAGGAACTTCGGCACGATGAACAGCGAAATGCCTTTGGTGCCGGCCGGTGCATCGGGCAGGCGGGCCAGGACGATATGGACGATGTTATCGGCCATGTCGTGCTCACCGGCCGAGATGAAGATCTTGGTACCGGACACCTTGTAGCTGCCGTCAGCCTGGGGTTCGGCCTTGGTGCGCAGCATGCCAAGGTCGGTGCCGCAGTGCGGCTCGGTCAGGCACATGGTGCCGGTCCATTCGCCGGACACCAGCTTGGTCAGGTAGGTCTGCTGCTGCTCGGGGGTGCCGTGCTCGGAGATGGTGTTCATCGCGCCATGGGACAGGCCTGGGTACATGCCCCACGACCAGTTCGACTCGCCAACCATTTCGCTCAGGGCCAGGCCCAGCGACTCCGGCAGGCCCTGGCCACCATGCTCGACGTCATGGGCCAGGCTCGGCCAGCCGCCTTCGACGAACTGCTCGTAAGCTTCCTTGAAGCCGGTCGGGGTCTTCACCCCCGACTCGCTCCAGGTGCAGCCTTCGAGGTCGCCGACGCGGTTCAGCGGGGCCAGCACCTGCTCACAGAATTTCGCGCCTTCTTCCAGGATCGCGTCGACCATGTCCGGCGTGGCGTCCTGGCAGCCCGGCAGGCTCTGATAGTGCGCCTCATAGCCGAGCAGCTC
This sequence comes from Pseudomonas sp. VA159-2, assembly GCF_024126635.1. Classification (NCBI taxonomy): domain Bacteria; kingdom Pseudomonadati; phylum Pseudomonadota; class Gammaproteobacteria; order Pseudomonadales; family Pseudomonadaceae; genus Pseudomonas; species Pseudomonas sp. VA159-2. The sequence goes on from NZ_JAMYBV010000004.1 coordinate 84,879, forward strand.
GTCGCGGACGAAGCGGATATCACGCAAGGGGGCTTTGTAATCAGGCATTGCGATGAACCTCTGTGATGAGTTCGGTGGGGAGACCGCGGATACCGACCAGCTCTTGGCGGCTTTCGGTCAAACAGTTGTTTGAAACTTACGTTTAGGTGGCCTCGCTGTCAAGGAGGGCTAGCGGTGGCATTTATGCCGCCGAACATGACATTTACGCCAAGCACCCACAAACGCATCGCGGGGCAGGCCCGCTCCCACGAATGGAAGCGGGCTTGCCCCGCGATGTGTAGCGTAAAGGTCGGTGGATCAGGCGTAGGTATCGATGAAACGACCGAGCATTTCGTCCGAGGCCTTGGCGACTTTGGCGCCCAGTTCGACTTCGTGCTTGCCCAGGGCCAGTTGCACGGTACTGGTAGCCAGGTCCATCTGCTGGCTGCGGTCGACGCCACGCAGGCGTTCGGCCTGGAACTCGGTGGATTGTCCGCTGGTGCCACGCTCGACGGCGTTGCTGGCGATCTGCTGGGCCGCCTGGTCGACGCGGTTCTGGCCGTTCTGGATGGCGCCAAGGCCCGCGTAGAAGGCGGAGCCTGCATTGATTTCCATGTCGTTACTCCGTGACGCTGGAGGGTGAACAGGGCTTATTAAAGCAGTAGATCGGCAAAAAGGCCCGTTTAAATCGCTAATAGCCTAGTGCCAGCCAATAGACGGCGCCGATTTGCTCCACGCCATCACCGCGGCGCCTACAGGCAGTAGCAGGCAACCGCATCAATCCAGCAGGTCCAGTTGCAGGTGCTCGGCCACCGCATCCGCGCCCGCCTTCTTCAGCCAGGGCACCCGCCCCAGGCACGGCGCCGGCAGACGCTCGGCCAGGCTGGACAGGTTCTCCTCCAGGCGCGCTGTCCGTGGGTCGACGATGTTCGCCACCCAGCCCGCCAGCTGCAGGCCGTCGCGGGCGATGGCCTCGGCACTGAGCAAGGCATGGTTGATACACCCCAGGCGTACTCCAACCACCAGGATTACCGGCAGTTTCAGGGCAATCGCCAGGTCCGACAGGTTGGCATGGGCCGAAAGCGGCACACGCCAGCCGCCCGCGCCTTCCACCAGGGTGAAGTCGGCCTGTTGGTCGAGCACATGACGCATGGCCTTGAGCAACACCGGGACCTCCAGCACCACCCCCGCCTCGCGGGCAGCCACATGTGGCGCGATCGCCGGCTCGAAGGCAAACGGGTTGACCTCTTCATAGGGCAGCTTGAGCGAACTCTCGTCGATCAGTGCCAGGGCATCGCTGTTACGCAACCCTTTAGGCGTCACCACGCAGCCGGACGCCACCGGCTTGGCCGCCAGGGTGCTCAGGTTCTGCAGGCGCGCCGCATGCAGCAGGCCGGCGGCAACGGTGGTCTTGCCGACGTCGGTGTCGGTACCGGCGATAAAATACGCCTGATTCATCTCACAGCCCCTGCGCCATGGGTTTGCGCAACACACCATAGACCACCTGGTAGGTGGCCGGCAGCCCCTGGGGCTGGCGGAACTGCTCGTAGGCTTGCAACAGACCCTGCATGCGCGCCCGCCCGGTCAGCCCCGTCGGACGCCCGGGGTTGAGGTTGTGCGCGCCGAGCGCTTTGAGCTCGTGGGTCAGGCTGCGCACGTCCGGGTAGTGCAGCACATGGGCGCGACGCTCCAGCTCGAGCAACGCCAGGCCGCTGTCGCCGCACAGGCGCTGGTAATCCTCGAAACGGCGGAAGCGGTTGACATGGATCCGGCCATCGACCGCCTGCCAGCTGGCCCGCAATTCGTCGAGGGTGCCCACGCACAGGCTGCTGAAGGCCAGCACGCCACCCGGGCGCAGCACCCGCCGCGCCTCGCCCAGCACGCTGGCGAACTGGTCGCACCACTGCACCGCCAGGCTGCTGAACAGCAAGTCGACACTGCCATCGCGCAGCGGCAGGCGCTCGGCGTCGCCAGCCACGTGATGCTGCGCGCCACCCTGTTCACGGGCATGGCGCAGCATGCCCTCGGCGATGTCCACCGCCACCCCGTGCGCGCCGGCGAAACGCTCGGCCAACACCCGGCTGAAATGGCCGGTGCCGCTGCCCAGGTCGAGCCAGCGCGCCGGCGCCAACTGGGCGGGCAGTTGCTCCAGCAGTGCCACGCCCACCGCGCGCTGCAACGCCGCGACACTGTCGTAGCTGGCTGCCGCGCGGGAAAACGAAGCCGCCACCTGGCGCTTGTCCGGCAGGGCGCCGGGCAGGGTTGGCTGGGAAAGGTCAGTCATCGCCACTCTCATGCAGGAAACTCTTGATGCCCGCCGCCAGTTCCTGGGGATATTCCAGCAGGAAGGCGTGGGAACTGTCTTCGACCAGGCCGACTTCCACGTCGGGCAACAGGTCGCTGAGGGCCTTGGCCGCTTCCACCGGCACCAGCGCGTCACTGCCGGCGAACAGGTGCAGCTGCGGGCCGCCGTATTGCTCCAGGGCGGTACGGGTGTCCAGCTTGGCCAGCACTTCAAGCCCGCTGGCCAGGTACAACGGATCGGTGTCCGGCACGCCGACGCCGAGTTGGCGCAGCAAGGTACGCGGCTGCAACGCACCGTCGCTGCACAAAGTACGGAAGCGCTTGAGCGTCACCTGGGTATGGCTGCGGCAGCCGTCGAGGAAGGTGCCGAAGGTGTCCGGCGCCATGCCGTGCGGCCAATCTGGCCGTGCGACAAAACTGGGGTTGCTCGCCAGCGTGAGCAAGCCGCAGCAATGATCGCCGCGCTTGTGCGCCAGGGCGCTGGCGAGCATGCCGCCCAGTGACCAGCCACCCAGCCAGACATCGTTGGGCAGTTTGCGGTCGAGGTGCTCGACCCAGGCCTGCGGATCACGGTCGGCCAGCTCCGGTAGCGGCATCAGCTCGACCTGCAGGCGCGGGTCCTGGGCCCGCAGGCTGGCGGCCAACGGTTCGAGGGAGGCGCAGCCCAGCCCCCAGCCGGGCAAGAGGATCAGTCGGTTACGCATCGGCGGACTCCAGCTGTGGATAACACTCGGCCAATGCATTCAACAATAGCTGGACCTGAGCCTCGCTGTGGGCGGCGCTCAGGGTTACCCGCAGCCGCGCGCTGCCAGCGGGCACGGTCGGCGGGCGGATCGCGGTGACCAGCAACCCGCGCTCGCGCAACATGCGCGACAACGCCATGGCCCGGCCGGCATCGCCGACCAGGATTGGCTGGATTGCCGTGTGGCTGTCCATCAGGGTCAGGCCGATCTGCTCGGCGCCCTCGCGGAACTGGCCAATCAACGCAGCCAGGTGCTCACGCCGCCAGCTTTCGCGGCGCAGCAAGGCCAGGGCCTTGAGCGTGGCACAGGCCAGGGCCGGGGGTTGGCTGGTGGTGTAGATGTAAGGCCGGGCGAACTGCACCAGCGCCTCGATCAGCGCTTCGCTACCGGCGACGAAGGCGCCTGAAGTGCCACAGGCCTTGCCGAGCGTGCCGATCAGCACCGGCACATCCTCAAGGCCCAGGCCGTGGTGCTCGACCAGGCCACCGCCGTTGGCGCCAAGCGTGCCCAGGCCATGGGCGTCGTCGACCATCAGCCAGGCGCCGCGCGCGCGCGCCACCTCGGCCAGGGCCGGCAGGTCGGCGCAATCGCCATCCATGCTGAACACGCCATCGGTGACGACCAGGGTGTTGCCGCTGGCCTTGTCCAGGCGGCTGGCCAGGCTGGCCGGGTCGTTGTGCAGGTAGCGGCTGAAACGCGCGCCGCTGAGCAGCCCGCCATCGAGCAAGGAGGCATGGTTGAGGCGGTCTTGCAGCACCGTGTCGCCCTGCCCGACCAGCGCGGTGATGGCGCCGAGGTTGGCCATGTAGCCGGTGGAGAACAATAGCGCCCGCGGCCGCCCGGTCAGTTCGGCCAGCGCCTCTTCCACCTGGTGGTGCGGCGTGCTGTGGCCGATCACCAGGTGCGAAGCGCCACCGCCGACACCCCAGCGCTCGGCACCGTCGCGCCAGGCCTTGATCACCTCGGGGTGATTGGCCAGGCCCAGGTAGTCGTTGCTGCAGAAGGCCAGCAGCGGCTGGCCGTCGACCACCACCTCGGGCCCCTGCGGGCTTTCCAGCAGCGGTCGCTGGCGATACAGGTCGGCGGCGCGCCGTTCGGCCAGCCGCGCGGCGAGGTCGAAGGCCATGCTCAGGCCGAGGCTGCGTCGTAGAACAGCTCGCTGCTGCGCTGCTCGACCAGGGCCTGCTCGATGGCCGCCTGGTGCACTTCGTCGGCGTGCTCCTCACGGGCTTCGGGCAGGATGCCAAGGCGGGCGAACAGCTGCATGTCCTTGTCGGCCTGCGGGTTGGCGGTGGTCAGCAGTTTCTCGCCATAGAAGATCGAGTTGGCCCCGGCCATGAACGCCAGTGCCTGCATCTGCTCGTTCATCTGCTCACGGCCGGCCGACAGCCGCACATGGGACTTGGGCATGAGGATACGGGCCACGGCCAGCATGCGGATGAAGTCGAACGGGTCGACATCTTGTTCCTCGGCCAGCGGCGTGCCGGCAACCTTCACCAGCATGTTGATCGGCACCGACTCCGGGTGCTCGGGCAGGTTGGCCAGCTGGATCAACAGGCCGGCGCGGTCGTCCAGCGACTCGCCCATGCCGAGGATGCCGCCGGAGCAGATCTTCATCCCGGCATCGCGCACATAGGCCAGGGTCTGCAGGCGCTCGCCGTAGGTGCGGGTGGTGATGATGCTGGTGTAGAACTCCGGCGAGGTGTCGAGGTTGTGGTTGTAGTAGTCCAGGCCGGCCTGGGCCAGGGCCAGGGTCTGCTCCTGGTCGAGCTTGCCGAGGGTCATGCAGGTTTCCAGGCCCATGGCCTTGACCCCTTTGACCATCTCCAGCACGTAGGGCATGTCCTTGGCCGAGGGGTGCTTCCACGCCGCGCCCATGCAGAAGCGCGTGGAACCGATGGCCTTGGCCCGGGCGGCCTCCTCCAGCACCTTTTGCACTTCCATCAGCTTCTGTTTTTCCAGCCCGGTGTTGTAGTGGCCGGACTGCGGACAATATTTGCAATCTTCCGGGCAGGCGCCGGTCTTGATCGACAACAGGGTCGACACCTGTACGCGGTTGGGGTCGAAGTGCGCGCGGTGCACGGTCTGGGCCTGGAACAGCAGGTCGTTGAACGGCTGCTGGAACAGCGCCTTGACCTCGGCCAGGGACCAGTCGTGACGTGTGGTTGCAATTGTACTGGCGCTCATCGGCGTTTCCTTAGCTAGGGTCTGACTGACGCCGGGAGAAGAAAACCCGCCAGCGCATCACGGATAGCTCGCATAGTCACGGAAGGCCCATGCACTGTCAACCAAACATAAATACCCTGGTTTACAATTGTATAAATATCGATCAATCGTGTTTGCTGTGCGACGCGCCTGCCCAGCAGCCCTACCCGCTGTGCATGGACTGCGAACAGGAACTGCCCTGGCTGGGTGAGCACTGCCCCCGCTGCGCCCTGCCGCTGGCGCTCGGCGACCGCCCGTGCAACGGCTGTCGGCGCCGTCCACCGGGGTTTGGCCGGGTAGTCGCGCCGTGGCAATACGCCTTTCCGATCGACACCCTGATCAGCCGTTTCAAGCACAACAGCCAATGGCCGTTGGGGCGGTTGATGGCGCAGCTGCTCGGCCATGCCCTGGAACATCGCTACAGCGAAGGCCTGCCACGCCCCGACGGGCTGTTGCCGGTGCCCCTGGCCCGGCGTCGACTGCGCCAACGTGGCTTCAACCAGGCGGCGATGCTGGCGCGCTGGCTGGCCCGGCAACTGAACCTGCCCTGCACCGAACACCTGCTCGAACGCTCGCGCGACACTCCAGCCCAGCAGGCCTTGGGGGCCAGGGCCCGGCGGCGCAACCTGCGCCAGGCCTTCAGCCTGTTGCCCGGCGCGGAAGTCGAGAGCTTGCACCTGGCCGTGGTCGACGATGTGCTGACCACCGGCGCCACCGCGCAGGCCATCGCCCACTTGCTGCGCAAGGCTGGCGCCCGGCGCGTGGACATCTACTGCCTGGCCCGCACGCCCAGGCCGGGCCAGGCTTGACTTGGGCGCAGCCGGGCGGCAACGTCGCAGGACCCGAAGCAACCCCCGAAACCTGACCATGTCCCTGCCCGCCCTGCTCACCCAGCACATCGCCCGCCGTCCACAGCGCATCGCCCTGTTGCAGCATGTCGCCGAACAAGGCTCGATCACCCGCGCCGCCAAGGCAGCCGGCATCAGCTACAAGGCCGCCTGGGACGCCATCGACGAGCTCAACAACCTGGCCGCCCAGCCGCTGGTCGAGCGCAGCACCGGCGGGCGCGGCGGCGGTGGCGCGCGGCTATCCGCCGAGGGCGAGCGGGTGCTGCGCCTGTATCAGCGCCTGCAGGCGTTGCAGGCGCAGGTGCTCGAGTCGGCCGAGGACAGCAACGACTTCGACCTGCTGGGCCGCCTGATGCTGCGCACCAGTGCGCGCAATCAATTGCAAGGGCGCATCAGCGGCCTGCGTCGCGAAGGGCGGCATGACCGCATCAGCCTGGCGCTGGGCGGCGGGCTGGAGATCGAGGCGCTGATCACCCGCGGCAGCACCGAGCGCCTGGAGCTGACCCTGGGCGGCACGGTGGTGGCATTGCTCAAGGCCGGGTGGGTGCAGGTGCTGGGGGACCACGAGCCACCCGAAGCGGGCAGCAATTGCCTGCAGGCCGAGGTCGAAGAAGTGCTCGGTGGCGAGGACGCGTCCTGCGAGGTACGCCTGGCGCTGGGCAACGGCCAGACCTTGTGCGCGCTCGCCGAGCAAGCGTGGCTGGCCGAGCATCGCATCGCCGCCGGCAGCGCGGTGCGCGCGCAGTTCCATCCATCGTTCGTGTTGTTGGGGGTGCCGGTTTAACCTGGGCGCTGGCTTGCCGGCGAAAGGGCTGCAACGCGGCCCCAGATCGGCGCCCTCGCCATCGGCCGGCATGGGTTACCATGCACCCACGCTGTCCCGTGCCCGGAGCTTCCATGTCCCACCCCTTCGACACCCTCACCCCCGACCTGGTCCTCGACGCCGTGGAAAGCCTCGGTTTTCTCAGCGATGCCCGGGTGCTGGCCCTCAACAGCTACGAGAACCGCGTCTACCAGGTAGGCATCGAGGGCGAACAACCGTTGATCGCCAAGTTCTACCGCCCCGGGCGCTGGAGCGATGCGGCCATTGTCGAAGAGCACGCCTTCAGCGCCGAACTCACCGAGCACGAAGTGCCGGTGGTGGCGCCGATGCAACATGATGGCCGCTCGCTGTTCGAACACGCGGGCTTTCGCTTCGCCCTGTTTCCACGCCGCGGCGGCCATGCGCCGGAACCTGGCAACCTCGACCAGTTGTACCGCCTCGGCCAGCTGCTGGGCCGCCTGCATGCCATAGGCGCCACCCGGCCCTTCGTGCACCGTGAGCAGCTGACGGTGGACAACTTTGGCCACGCCTCGCTGAGCACCCTGCTGGACGGCAACTTCGTCCCCAGGGAACTGTTGCCCGCCTTCGAATCGGTAGCCCGCGACCTGCTCAAGCGCGTCGAGGACCTCTACGCGCGCACGCCGCACCAGGTGATCCGCCTGCACGGCGACCTGCACCCGGGCAACCTGATGCACCGCGACGACATCTACCACATGGTCGACCTCGACGACTGCCGCATGGGCCCGGCGGTGCAGGACCTGTGGATGATGCTGGCCGGCAGCCGCGAGGAGCGCCTGGGGCAACTGGCCGAACTGGTCGACGGCTACAACGAGTTCCACGATTTCGACCCGCGCGAGCTGGCCCTGATCGAGCCGCTGCGGGCCCTGCGCCAGCTGCACTACAGCGCCTGGCTGGCACGCCGCTGGGACGACCCGGCGTTCCCGCCGAGCTTCCCCTGGTTCGGCCAGCCACGCTACTGGGGCGACCAGATCCTCGCCCTGCGTGAGCAGCTCGCCGCCCTGGATGAAGAGCCGCTGAAATTGTTCTAGATCTGCGGCACGCGCTGTCTACAATAGGCGTCGCTTTATTTAGCTACCTAAGCAAGGATTCTGCATGCACGCCGCCAACCCGCGTCGCGGGTACATTCTGGGCCTCGGCGCCTACATCATCTGGGGCCTGTTCCCCTTGTACTTCAAAGCCATCCAGAGCATCCCGGCGGTGGAGATCATCGTCCACCGGGTGCTCTGGTCGGCGTTGTTCGGCTCGCTGCTGCTACTGGTGTGGAAACACCCCGGCTGGTGGCGCGAGCTGCGCGAGAACCCGCGACGCCTGGCGATCCTGGCGCTCAGCGGCGCGTTGATCGCCGGCAACTGGCTGACCTACGTGTGGGCGGTGAACAACGGCCGCATGCTCGAGGCCAGCCTGGGGTACTACATCAACCCGCTGATCAACGTGCTGCTGGGCATGCTGCTGCTCGGCGAACGCCTGCGTCGCCTGCAATGGCTGGCGGTGGGGCTGGCGGCACTGGGGGTGGCGCAACAGGTGTGGCAGGTGGGTAGCCTGCCGTGGGTGTCACTGGCCCTGGCGCTGTCGTTCGGCTTCTATGGCCTGATCCGCAAGCAGGCGCCGGTGCAAGCATTGCCCGGGCTGGTGGTGGAGACCTGGATGCTGGTGCCGCTGGCCATCGGCTGGCTGTTGCTGCATCCGAGCGCCAACAGCGCCAATGCCGAGTTCTTCAGCAGCAGCGAAGCGTTGTGGTTGATCGCCGCCGGCCCGGTCACCCTGGTACCGCTGGTGTGCTTCAACGCTGCCGCTCGCCACTTGCCCTACACCACCCTGGGCTTCCTGCAGTACCTGGCGCCGACCCTGGTACTGTTGCAGGCGGTACTGCTGTTCGACGAACACCTGACCTCCAGCAACCTGCTGGCCTTCGCCTGCATCTGGGCGGGGCTGGCGGTGTATAGCGTGGATGCCTGGTTGTCGCTGCGCAAGCGTGCCTGATCAGTTTTTGAGCAAACCCATGCAGGCCACGTAGTACGTGGCCTGTAGCAAGGTCTCCAGAGGTTATCCACATCCTCGTCCCCGTGCTTTGTGCACAAGCTGCTGATTTTTGGGTGTTTTTTGAGCGAATCTGGGTAGCAGGCGGATCGTCTGGGCTGGAGCGGTGAACCCCCAGGTTATCCACAGGGCCTTCCCCGTGATATCGGGATAACCGCAGGGGGCCGCTTCGCGCCCCATCGCGACACAAGGCCGCTCCTACAAAGGAACGCGTAGTCTTTGTAGGAGCGGCCTTGTGTCGCGAAAGGGCCGCAAAGCGGCCCCGGCAATCTTTGATCAATCCTCTGCCCGCAACTGCAACTCCACCATCAAGTCATCGGCAAGGTTTTCCAATCGCTGCTGCAAATCGTCCAGCGGCAAGGTCAACGGCAACGCCAACAGCGCATCAGCATGGAACAACGGCTCGCTGCTCATCGGCGCCGGGCGCACCTCTGTGGAAAACCGCTCGACGTTCACCCCGAGCTCGGCCAGCAGCCGGGTGATATCACGGACGATGCCTGGCCGGTCGTTGCCCACCAGTTCCATGGCAATCGGCTTCCAGGTGCAGGATGGCTCGATACCGCTTTCGGCGATGAGTACCCGAATGTCGTGCTCACCCAGCTTGTGCAGCGACTCGACCAGCTCGGCGTAGTTCTCCGCCGGTACCGCCACCCGCAGGATCCCGGCAAACTGCCCGGCCATGCGCGACATGCGGCTTTCCAGCCAGTTGCCATTGTGATCGGCGATGCACTGGGCGATACGTTCGACCTGCCCGGCCTTGTCGGGGGCGATCACGGTGAGTACGAGATGATCCACGGGCCACTCCTTCTACTCTGCTCGGGGCCGTGGCGAACGGCCATGAATCGGGGATCGCATCAGTATAGGCAAGGCGCGGCAACCTGCCGCAGGACAGTTCGTTGAAGTAATCGTGTACTGTTTCAAGATTTATCTGGAACAATCCACCTGTTTTTTGCGAACATACGATCTCCCAGCGTGACCCTATGCGACTCATCGGTCGCGAAACGGCGCTTTGAGTCTGAGGTTTACCTGCCTGCTGCTTCATGTAGTATGCATCGACGCGGACTACAAAACGCCGTTTGGATGTCTGCCAAGGCGCCTGTGAAAATACGCCAACTGCCCGCCGGCCCGTCTGGCGAGCCGCACCCAGCCGCGCTCATCACGAGGGCATGCACTGGTGCCGTGTTTAAAGAAGCGCTACAGGCTTAATACAGAAGAGCGAAAGCGAAATAGCTGAGCAGAGGTGAGGCAAGCAATGACTGGATACGTTCAAGTCGGTGGCCTTCAGGTCGCCAAGGCCCTGTACGACTTCGTCAACCACGAAGCGATCCCTGGAACCGGCATCGACGCCGATAAGTTCTGGGCCGGGGCGGCAGAGATCATTAACGACCTCGCTCCAAAGAACAAAGCCCTGCTCGCCAAGCGCGACGAGCTGCAAGCCAAGATCGACGCCTGGCACCAGGCACGCAAGGGCCAGGCCCACGACGCCGTAGCCTACAAGCGCTTCCTCCAGAAAATCGGCTACCTGCTGCCACAAGCCGACGATTTCCAGGCCAGCACACAGAACGTCGATGAAGAAATCGCCGTGATGGCCGGCCCGCAGCTGGTGGTGCCGGTGATGAACGCCCGCTTCGCCCTGAACGCCGCCAACGCCCGCTGGGGCTCGCTGTACGACGCCCTCTACGGCACCGACGCCATCAGCGACGAAGGTGGCGCCGAAAAAGGCCAGGGCTACAACAAGGTGCGTGGCGACAAGGTCATTGCCTTCGCCCGCGCCTTCCTCGACGAAGCCGCGCCCCTGGCTGCCGGCTCCCACGTCGACTCCACCGGCTACCGCATCGAAGCCGGCAAGTTGGTGGTTGCCCTCAAAGGCGGCAGCAACAGCGGCCTGCGCGACGACGCCCAGCTGATCGGCTTCCATGGCGACGCCAAAGCGCCGACCGCAGTGCTGCTCAAGCACAACGGCCTGCACTTCGAGATCCAGGTCGATGCCAGCACCCCGGTCGGCAGCACCGACGCCGCCGGCGTGAAGGACATCCTCATGGAGTCGGCATTGACCACCATCATGGACTGCGAAGACTCGGTCGCCGCGGTCGATGCCGACGACAAGGTCATCGTCTACCGCAATTGGCTGGGCCTGATGAAGGGCGACCTGGCCGAAAGCGTGAGCAAGGGCGGCAAGACCTTCACTCGCACCATGAACCCGGACCGTGAATACGCCGCGCCCAACGGCGGCAGCGTGACCCTGCACGGTCGCTCGTTGCTGTTCGTACGCAACGTGGGCCACCTGATGACCAACCCGGCGATCCTCGACGCCCAGGGCAACGAGATCCCCGAGGGCATCCAGGACGGCCTGTTCACCAACCTGATCGCCCTGCACAACCTCAACGGCAACACCAGCCGCAAGAACACCCGCACCGGCAGCGTGTACATCGTCAAGCCGAAGATGCACGGGCCCGAGGAAGTGGCGTTCGCCGCCGAGATCTTCAGCCGCGTCGAAGACCTGCTGGGCATGCCGCGCAACACCGTCAAGGTCGGCATCATGGACGAGGAGCGCCGCACCACGGTCAACCTCAAGGCCTGCATCAAGGCCGCCGCCGAGCGTGTGGCGTTCATCAACACCGGTTTCCTCGACCGCACCGGCGACGAGATCCACACCTCGATGGAAGCCGGCGCCGTGGTGCGCAAGGGCGCCATGAAGAACGAGAAGTGGATCGGCGCCTACGAGAACAACAACGTCGACGTCGGCCTTGCCACCGGCCTGCAGGGCCGCGCGCAGATCGGCAAAGGCATGTGGGCCATGCCGGACCTGATGGCCGCCATGCTCGAGCAGAAGATCGCCCACCCGCTGGCCGGCGCCAATACCGCCTGGGTACCGTCGCCGACCGCCGCCACCCTGCACGCCCTGCACTACCACAAGGTCGACGTGCAGGCCCGTCAGCGCGAGCTGGCCAGCCGCACCCCGGCTTCGGTCGACGACATCCTGAGCATTCCGCTGGCGGCCAACACCAATTGGTCGGCCGACGAGATCCGCAACGAACTGGACAACAACGCCCAGGGCATCCTCGGCTATGTGGTGCGCTGGATCGACCAGGGCGTGGGATGCTCGAAAGTACCGGACATCAACGATGTCGGCCTGATGGAAGACCGCGCCACCCTGCGCATCTCGGCGCAGTTGCTGGCCAACTGGCTGCGCCACGGCGTGGTCACCCAGGACCAGGTGCTGGAAAGCCTCAAGCGCATGGCCGCGGTGGTCGACAAGCAGAACGCCGGCGATGCCCTGTACCGGCCAATGGCGCCGAACTTCGATGACAACATCGCGTTCCAGGCGGCCATCGAGCTGGTGATCGAAGGCGCCAAACAGCCGAACGGCTACACCGAGCCCGTGCTGCACCGCCGTCGTCGCGAGTTCAAGGCGCGCAACGGGCTGTAAACAACCAGCAACGCATCGCGGGGCAAGGCCGCTCCCACGCTTGTGCAGCGTGGGAGCGGGCTTGCCCCGCGATCGTTTTCAGCCCTGATCCATTCTCAACTCACGTCGCACCAGCTCCAGGAGCCTCCCCAGGTCCACCGGTTTTAGCAAAAAATCCACCACCCCCAGGTGCATCACATCCACCGCCTCCTTCACATCGGTGTCGCCCGACACCACGATGATCGACAGCGCCGCCCGCTCCGACTCACGCACCTGACGGATCAGCTCCAGGCCATCGGCCGGTTCCATGCGCAGGTCGGTGATCATCAGCGCGATACGCGGCTCGTAATGCAGCTTGAGCATGGCCTCCTGCGCCCCATCGGCTGTCATGCAGGCAATGCCCCGGCTCTTCAGGTACAGGCTCAACGCCTCGCTGCTCACCGGGTTGTCGTCGACCACCAGCACCACCGGCCTTGGCCCGGCAGGCGCAGTCACCCCGGCCAGCGCCTCGCGCTCGGCGTCGCTCAGGATGTCGTCATGCTCAGCCATGGCCACTCTCGTCAAAAAAATCTCGTTCGCAGCTTATGACCGCAAAAGTTGCGTCACCCGGTTAGCCTTTCGTCGGGTCTTTGACAGCGCCCGCTCTAGACTTACGTCCAATGGGCACCACAAGTCGGCCAGCCGACCATGGAGGCCGAGAACAACAAAGCCGACCCCTATATATAGGTATATATAGTTCGGCGTAGCGATACGGTCAGCTTCATGAGCAAAAAGGACGCCTACACCCAGGCAGGCAGGACCGCAGTACTGCAGAACATCCAGGGCACCCTGCAATTTCTGCAACGGTTCCCGCCGTTCAACCAGATGGAACACAGCCACCTGGCCTACCTGGTGGAACAGTGCCAGCTGCGCTTCTACGCGGGCGGCGAAAGCATCATCAAGCCCGCCGATGGGCCGGTGGAGCACTTCTACATCGTCAAGCAGGGCCGGGTGGTCGGCGAACGCCACCACGTGACCAAGCCGGGTACCGAGACCACCTTCGAGATCACCAGCGGCGAATGCTTCCCCCTGGCCGCGCTGCTGGGCGAACGGGCGACCCGCACCGAGCACCTGGCCGGTGAGGACACCTTCTGCCTGCAACTGAACAAGGCGGCGTTCATCCGGCTGTTCTCGATGTCCGACGTGTTCCGCGACTTTGCCTTGCGCGGCGTCAGCAGCCTGCTCGACCAAGTCAACCAGCAGGTGCGCCAGCGCGCGGTGGAAACCCTCGGCACCCAGTACTCGCTGAACACCCCGCTGGGCGAACTGGCCCTGCGCCATCCCGTGGTCTGCGCCGCCGACACCCCGCTGCGCGAAGCCGTGCACCTGATGCACGAGCAGCAGGTCGGCAGCATCGTCATCGTCGACGCGCAGCGCTACCCCACCGGCATCTTCACCCTGCGCGACCTGCGCCAGGTGGTGGCGGACCCAGGCGCCGAGCTGACCGCGCCGATCGAACGCTACATGACACCCCGGCCGTTCCACCTCAGCCCCCAGGCCAGCGCCTTCGACGCCGCCATGGCGATGACCGAGCGGCACATCGCCCACGTCTGCCTGGTGGAAAACCAGCGCCTGTGCGGGGTGATCTCCGAGCGCGACCTGTTTTCCCTGCAGCGGGTCGACCTGGTGCACCTGGCGCGCACCATCCGCCATGCCCCCCGCCTGGACAGCCTGGTGGCGCTGCGCGGCGAGATCGGCCAGCTGGTCGAGCGCATGCTCGCCCACGGCGCCTCCTCCACGCAGATCACCCAGATCATCACCCTGCTCAACGACCACACCGTGTGCCGGGTGATCGAGTTGGCCATCGCCGAGCGCGGCGACCCGGGCGTGCCGTTCAGCTGGCTGTGCTTCGGCAGCGAAGGCCGCCGCGAGCAGACCCTGCACACCGACCAGGACAACGGCATTCTGTTCGAGGCCCGCGACCCCGCCGAGGCCGAGGCGATCCGCGCCAGGCTGCTGCCGCTGGCCCAATACATCAACCACAACCTGGCGCAGTGTGGCTTCACCCTGTGCAAGGGCAACGTGATGGCCGGCAATCCCGAACTGTGCCTGTCGCGTACTGAATGGGCGCGACGCTTCGCCGGCTTCGTGCGCGAGGCCAGCCCGGAAAACCTGCTGGGCTCGAGCATCTATTTCGACCTGCGCGTGGTCTGGGGTGACGAACAAGGCTGCGAGCAACTGCGCCAGGCCTTGCTCGAGCAGGTTGCCGACAATCGCCTGTTCCAGCGCATGATGGCCGACAACGCCCTGCGCCAGCGCCCGCCGGTGGGGCGCCTGCGCGAGTTCGTGCTGACCCGCCAGGGCGACGACAAGGCCGCCACCCTCGACCTTAAGGTCCAGGGCCTGACACCCTTCGTCGACGGCGCCCGGCTGCTGGCCCTGGCCAACGGCATTGGCGCCTGCAACACCCTAGAACGCCTGCGCCAGCTGGTCGCCAAGGGCGTCATCGAGGCGCTGGATGGCGCCGCCTATGAAGAGGCCTACCACTTCATCCAGCAGACCCGCATGCAACAGCACCAGCGCCAGACCCGCGATAACCTGGCGTACTCCAACCGGCTCGACCCTGACAGCCTCAACCACCTGGACCGGCGCATCCTGCGCGAGTCCCTGCGCCAGGCCCAACGCCTGCAAAGCAGCCTGGCCCTGCGGTACCAGCTGTGAAGCTGTTTACCTGGCTGCGCCCGCCCATGCCCGAGCTGGCCGAACCGCTGCGCCAGCGCCTGGCCCGCTTGCCGCGCCCGGCACCGGCGGCGGTGTGCTCGTTGCGCGAACAGCGCTGGGTGGTGCTCGACCTGGAGACCAGCGGCCTGAACCCCAACCGCGACCAGGTCCTGTCGATTGGCGCGGTAGCCATCGAGGACGGTGCCATCGACCTGGGCCGCCCGTTCGAACGTACCCTGCGCCGCCCTGAACAGAAGACCAACGCCAGCGTGCTGATCCACGGCCTGGGCCCTAGCGCCCTGGCCGCCGGCTGCGACCCGGCCGAGGCACTGCTGGAGTTGCTGGAGTTCATCGGCGACAGCCCGGTGCTGGCGTTCCATGCGCCGTTCGACCAGCGCATGCTCGAACGCGCCGTGAAAAGCAGCCTGGGCCTGCGCCTGCAGCACCCGTTTCTGGATGTTGCCGAACTGGCGCCGATGCTCAACCCCGACACCGTGCTGCGCGAAGCCGGGCTGGACGACTGGATCGCCCGTTTCGGCCTTGAAGTGCAGGCCCGCCACCATGCCAGCGCCGACGCCCAGGTAACTGCCGAGCTGGCGTTGATCCTGTTCAGCCAGGCCCGCCGCCAGCAGTTGGACAGCCCGTTGCAATTGCGCCAGCGGCTCGGCCAGTGGCAGCGACGCAAGGTGCAGCACCATGGTCTGTGAACCATGCATCGCCCAGCAGGGACTGCACCTGGCCTGAAGAGCAGGGCAGAACGTTTGCGCGTGCAGCCCCTGCCATGCTGGCAATCCGATAAGCGTCAATTGCGCCGCCACCCCCGCCTCTGCCACAATCGCGAATAATTATCGTTAGTTAACGTATATTTTTCCGGGGGGCGTTCCTTGACGTCTGCGCACAGCCCACATGCCGAGCTGGTCGGGTCGCTGTATCGCGACCATCGCGCCTGGCTGCTCGCCTGGCTGCAGCGCAGCACCGCCTGTCGCCAGCGCGCCGAGGACCTGAGCCAGGACACTTTTGTGCGCCTGCTGGGCCGCGACCAGCTGGAGACGCCCCGTGAACCCCGGGCATTCCTGGCCGCCGTGGCCAAGGGTCTGTTATTCGACCACTTTCGCCGCGCCGCCCTCGAGCAAGCCTACCTGGCGGAACTGGCGCGGATAGCCGAAGCCGAACAGCCCTCCCCGGAACTCCAGCACCTGATCCTCGAGGACCTCAAGGCCATCGACCGCTTGCTCGGCAAGCTGTCGAGCAAGGCCCGCGCGGCCTTCCTGTACAACCGCCTGGACGGCCTCGGCCACGCCGAGATCGCCGAGCGCCTGGGGGTGTCGGTGTCCCGCGTGCGCCAGTACCTCGCCCAGGGCCTGCGCCAGTGCTACATCGCCCTGTACGGGGAGCCGACATGAGCCATGCCCCGGTGTCCAGCGAGGTGCTGGAAGCGGCCATCGCCTGGAAGCTTTGCCTGGATGAAGGTAGCGGTACCCCGGATGAGCGCAACGACTTCATGCGCTGGCATGCCGCCCATGAAGAACACGCCCGTGCCTGGCGCCAGCTGGGCGCCCTCGATCAACGCGTGCAGGCCGCCGCCGGCCCGGTGCGGCATACCCTCTTGCAGTCGCGCGCGGGCCTGCGCCAGCGCCTGGGTGGGCTCGGCGGTGGCCTGGCCGGCCTGTTGCTGCTGGGTGGCTTGCTGCTCGGTGCCGGAGTCCCGACCTTGGCACCGACCTACTGGTTGGCCGACCAGCGCACCGGCACCGGCGAAATGCGCACCCTGCGCCTGGAAGACGGCACCTTGCTGAGCCTGAACACCCAGACGGCGGTGGACATCGACTTCCAGGGCGAGCAGCGGCTGATCGTGCTGCATCAGGGCGAAATCTCGGTCGAGACCGGCCATGAGGACACCCGGCCGTTGCTGGTACGCACCGACGAAGGCCGCCTGAGACCGTTGGGCACGCGCTTTTTGGTCAAGCGCGAAGACCAGGGCACCCGCCTGGAGGTGCTGCAGGCCTCGGTCGCGGCCAAACCGCAGAACAGCGGCGATGAACAAGTGCTGCGCGAGGGCCAGCAAGTGTTGATGAGCGCCGACGGCCTGGGCCGGGTGGCCCCGGTGGCGCCGGGCAGCGATGCCTGGACCCGCGGCATGCTGGTTGTGGACAACGTGCGCCTGGCCGAGCTGCTGGCCACCCTTGGCCAGTACCGCAGCGGCCACCTGGGCGTGGCCGACGAGGTGGCCGACCTGCGCGTGAGCGGCAGCTTCCCGCTGACCGACACCGAACTGGCCCTGGCCTCGCTGCTGCCGGCGCTGCCAGTGAAGATCGAACGGCATACGCCGTGGTGGGTGACCGTCACCGCCAAATAGGCCCACGCCCAACCGTGGGAGCTGGCTTGCCGGCTCGCAAAGGCTTGTGCAAATCAGTCGCATTTTTTTCACATCCCCCTGTCACTTTCCCACTCTCGCTCGGCAAGGAAGCAGTCAGCACTATTTCGTCGAGGAGCCGCTGCATGTCCCGTGCCGTTGATGCTTTGCTTCGCCCCAGCCTGATGGCCCTGGCCATCGGCCTGGCCGCCCCGTTGGCCAGCCCTGCCCTGTTCGCCGCCGAGCGGGCTGCGCCGCAGGCCTACAACCTGCCCAGCGGCCCGCTGGCCAGCACCCTCAACCAGATCGCCAGCCAGGCCGGCATTGCCCTGGCCATCGACCCGAACCTGGTCCAGGGCCGCGCCTCGGCCCCCGTCAACGGCCAGTACGATGCCCTGGGCGCCATGCAGGCGGCCCTGCGCGGTACCGGGCTGCAGTTGCAGCAGGGCAGCGCCGGCAGCTACAGCCTGGTGGCCGTCTCTGGGGGCACCCTGGCGCTGCCGGAAACCAATATCGACGCCGACAGCCGCTATGAAAGCGCCTGGGGACCGGTCGAGGGCTATACCGCCAAACGCACAGCCGCCGGTACCAAGACCGACACCGCACTGGTCGAAGTCCCACGCTCCATTTCCGTCGCCACCCGCCAGCAGATGAGCGACCGCGGCGTGCAAAGCCTGGATGACGCGGTGAAGTACATGCCGGGCATCGTCTCGGCCAGTTTCGGCAGCGACACCCGCTATGACTGGATGCGTGTGCGCGGCTTCGAGCCGACCCAGTTCCTCGACGGCCTGCCCCTGCCCCGCGGCGTGTATGCCACCCCGAAACCTGAAACCTGGAACCTCGACCGCCTTGCGCTGCTGCGTGGCCCGGCCTCGTCGGTGTATGGCCAGACCCCGCCCGGAGGCCTGCTGGACATGGTCAGCCGCCGCCCCCAGGCTGAGAGCAGCCACGAGATCCAACTGCAGTACGGCAGCGACAACCACCGCCAGATCAACTTCGCCAGCACCGGCAAGATCGATGAGCAAGGTCAGTTTCTCTATGGCATCAGCGGTGTCGTACGCGACAGCGGTACGCAGATCGACCATATCGAGAACAAGCGCTACAACATCGCCCCAAGCCTGAGCTGGAACATCGACGAAGACACTTCGCTGACATTCCTCAGCCAGTTCACCCGTGACGACACCGGCGCCACCAGCCAGTTCTACCCCATACAAGGCACCAAGATCGACATGCCATTCGGCAAGATCTCCCGCCACAAGAACCTTGGCGATCCGGACTACGAGTTCTACGACCGCACTTACTACGCCCTGGGTTATGCCTTCGAGCATCGTTTCAACGATGTCTGGCAATTCCGCCAGAACCTGCGCTACACCAAGACAGAGTTGTCATTCCAAACGATCACCGTCGGCAGCTACTACCAGCCAAACGGCCCCGTGGACAACGAGGGCAATGCCAGCCGCATGTCGACCAATGTCGACGAGGACATCAGCCAGTTCGCCCTCGACAACAACTTCCAGGCCGACTTCACTACCGGTGACATCAGCCACACCGTGCTGATCGGCCTGGATCACCAGCGCACCGACTCCGACTTCCTCTCCATCTATGGCTTCGGCCTGCCGACAACGAACGTCAATAATCCGGTTTACGGTTTGCCGATCACCCGACCGCCCCGTTCCTCGGCTTACCTGGACTACAACCAGAAAACCGTCCAGACCGGGCTCTACATCCAAGACCAGATGGCACTCGACAAATGGCGCCTAACCCTGGGCGGGCGCGAGGACTGGGTACACACTGGCACCACCTTCCACAAACTGGGTGATGCCACCAGCACCCAACGCGACAAGCAGTTCAGCGGCAACGCGGCACTCAGCTACGTGTTCGACTCAGGCTTCGTCCCCTACCTGTCCTACGCCGAGTCATTCCAGCCAAGCAGCGGCTCTGACGCCAGCCCTGAAAAGTCGTTCAAGCCCACCGAAGGCAAGCAGTGGGAACTGGGTATCAAGTACCAACCCCCTGGTTCCAACACGTTGTTGTCCGCCGCTGTGTATGACCTCACCCAGAAAAACGTGACCGTCACCAACAACGTGGGTGGAAAGCCCGTCTCCAGCCAGACGGGTGAAGTGAAAGTCCATGGCCTGGAGCTTGAGGCGGTCTCGGACGTCACCGACAACCTCAAGGTGATCGCCGCCTATACCCTGGCCAAGTCCGAAGTCCAGAAAGGGCAGTACAAAGGCAACCGCCTGCAACAGATGCCCAACCAGCAGGCCTCCTTGTGGGCCGACTACACCTGGCACACCGGTGTGCTTGACGGCTTCGGCATTGGCTTGGGCGCACGTTACACCGGCAATCGCTACGGTGACGAAGCCAATACCTGGCTCGGCAAGAGCAAGGCCTACACGGTGTTCGACGCCGCCGTGCACTACGACCTGGGGCGCCTGGACAACAGCCTCAAGGGCGCCTCGGTGGCGATCAACGCCAGCAACCTGCTGAACAAGGACTATTTGTCCACCTGCGACGGCTACTACTGCTACTACGGCGACCAGCGCAGTGTCGTCGCCAGCGCCACCTACAAGTTCTGAGTGACCTAAGCCCTCAGGTGCCCCAGCCGCTCCCCTCATGGACACGGGCAGGGCACCCGATGGCGCAAGGAGCCGTGATGAAAAGCCAAACCATCCGCCGCTGGTCGACGATCCACACCTGGAGCAGCCTGGTGTGCACGCTGTTCCTGCTGCTGCTGGCCCTCACCGGCCTGCCGCTGATCTTCCACCACGAACTGGAACACCTGCTGGGCGACGCCCCCGAACTGCGCGAGATGCCCGCTGGCACCCCGCACCTGGACCTGCAGCAACTGGTGCTCAAGGCCGAGCAACACCGCCCCGGCGAGGTGATGCAGTACTTCGGCTACGAAGAGGACGAACCCAACGGCGTGGTGGCGATCATGGCCGCCACCGCCGGCACCCACCCCGACCAGTCGCACACCTTCATGCTCGACGCCCGCACCGGCGAGGCCGTGGCCATGCCGGCGGCCAACGGCGGCTTGATGATGACCTTCCTGCGCCTGCACGTGGACATGTTCGTCGGCCTGCCCGGCAAGTTGCTGCTGGCGTTCATGGGCGTGCTGTTCGTCGTCGCGATCGTCTCCGGCACCGTGCTTTACGCCCCCTTCATGCGCCGCTTGAAGTTCGCCACGGTGCGCCACGACAAGTCCACGCGCCTGCGCTGGCTCGACCTGCACAACCTGATCGGCGTGGTCACCCTGACCTGGGCCCTGGTGGTTGGTATCACCGGGGTGATCAGCGCCCTGTCGGACCTGGTGATCGCCGCCTGGCGCAACGACAGCCTGGCGGCCATGGTCGCCCCCTACCGCGATGCCCCGCCGCTCACCGAGCGCGCGCCGGCCACCAGGCTGCTGACGATTGCCGAACAGGCGGCGCCCGGCATGCGCCCGGACTTCATCGCCTTCCCTGGCACGCGCTTCTCCAGCGAACACCATTACGCGGTGTTCATGAATGGGGCCACGCACCTGAGCGCGCACCTGTTCACGCCCGTGCTGATCGACGCCCGCACCCTCGAGGTGACCGCCGTCGGCGATCGCCCCTGGTACATGGATGCCATGGGCCTGTCGCAGCCCTTGCACTTCGGCGACTACGGCGGCCGGCCGATGCAGATCCTCTGGGCGCTGCTCGATGTACTGACCATCGTCGTGCTGTGCAGCGGGCTGTACCTGTGGTGGGGCAAGCAGCGCAAGCCCCGGGAGACGCAGGCATGAGCCACAGATCGCAATCGACCCGCAGGATCTTCGCCTGGCCGCTGGCGGTCGCCCTGCTCAGCGCTGTCGGGCTGTTCGCCGCGCTGCTCGGCGATGGGCTCTGGGACAGCCTGTCCTGGCTGGGCCTGGGCGCGTCCGCGCTGCTGGGGCTGAGCGGCTTCTGGCCACGCCGCCAGCGATAACCGATTACCGCAGCGGCCCTTGCCAGAGCGGGCATGGTGGGCAACTGATTGCCACGGAGCCCCACCATGACCCCGCTCGAACGCCTCGAAGCCCTGGACGCGCGCATCGCCACACTGCAACAAGGGCAGCCCGTCCCGGCCCGCCACCTTCCACCGCCACAGCAACGCCAGCAGTTTTTCAGCGAACTGGCTGGTTTCTGGCACACCAAAACGCGCGATGGCACGAGCCGAAAACAGCAGTTGGCCCAGCTTCGCCAGGCACAACTGCAAGCCGAGCTGGAACTGCGCCTGGCCGATGGCACCCTCGACGACACCGACGAGTTCCTGCTGCGTACCTGCCTGGCGTACCCGCTGCCATGGCAACGGCAACCCTCGGGCCAGGCACGCGCCGAGGTCTTTCGCCCGTGGTTCTCCACGCAAACCCCGAATCGCCGTTGTCGCCTGCCCGGCACGCTGGTCATCGTCGCGGCTGCGCCTGGGCACGAGGTGGTCCCAGGCCAGACCACGGGCAAGGCCCTGCTCCTTAGCCTGCCGCACGGCATTGAAGCGTTCGCCAGCCTCGCTGACCTGCATGTCGAGCTGTGCGAGCGACTGGACGACCCGCTGCAGTCCCAGGCCCTGCTCGGGCTGCTGAACCGCGCGCAAGATCTGACCACCCTTCGCCAAGCCGACCGCTTGCGCTACCAGTGGTATGCCGACGATCCCTTCGAGTACCAGGCGCTGGCCCTGATCGACCAGCAACAGGCAACGCTCAATCGCCTCTGGGACACACCTGGCCCGCCCTCCGCCAGCCGCCTCGAAACGGCCATGGACCTGAAACCCTGCATCGGTAGTACGCAGCCACTGGCCACCCGCTACGCGCTACTGCTGGAAAAGCACCTGCCCGAGTGGCTGCGCCAGGCCTCCCCACAAGCACTAGCCCATGTCATGCAAACGCTGCAGGAGCTGGCCGGAGCAATCGCCCAAGCCAGCGCGCCAGGCATCCTGACGCTGGAGCAGTTCCAGCAACGCGAGAGCCTGTTGCCGTGGGTCAGGGCGCGTCTGGGCGAAGGCCTGCGCTGGAACCCCGGCATAGATATCCCCCCAGAAAAGATCAGGATCAGCGTCACCCTGGCCCGACGTGTCGGGCCACTGGTCAATCCACTGACCCCGTCGGCCTACATCGCCGTCACCAGCCGGCCCCAGGCGGGCGAAACCATCGAGATGGTCCCGGTGACCTACACCCTCGAAGACCTTGCCCTGCTCAATATCGCCTGGTTCGACAGCGACTACTGGATCACCGCCCGGGTTCACAGGGATGACGGCGAGGCCATCGAGGCATTGACACCGGCCAGGGTCAAGCAGCTCGTGCGCAACCTCGACGCCGGCACCCGCTACAACCGCTTCCTGCGCCAGCACCTGCTGGACTCGGAACAGGCGCAATGGCGCCGGAAGGCGCATGCCCGAATCAACCGCGCCCGCATGCATGCCGAGGCCGCCAAGGCGCGCTATGCCGGGCACTTCCTTGCCGATACGCAAGGACAAGGCTATGCATGGGCACGCGCGCTGATCGAACATCCCGAGCACCATGACCGCTTGACCGATGACGGACAGCGGATCAGCGTGCGGCAGCTGCTCATTCAAAGCCAGACTGTGCAGGGCCTGCTGTTGCTCAACGCCGAAACAGCCACCAACAAGCGCGTGGTGATCTACGCCCCCGATGCACCGGATCGCCGCCCCTGGCGCGAATACCGCACCACCCGAGAACTGCTCAGGGAACTACGCGGTAATGCCGAGTTGCGTGACTATGTGGTTCAGCGCCTGCCGCTGGCCAATCCGAGCAAGATCGACAAACTGTTGCGCAAGGGCCGCCTGGCTCCCCATGTGCAACGCCCCGTCATCACGGGCAACCTGTTCGACCAAGTGTACCGCGCGGAAGTACGCAGCCTGATGGCGCAGGCCGATGCCAGCACCCGCAGCAACCGCGAGCTGCTGGGGCGTTTTGGGCTGGATACCTTGCGCATTCTGCTCGACCTGCTCAGCCTGGTGCTGCCTTACCCTGGCATGGCCGCCCTGGCGCTCGGGCGCCTGAGCATTTCCGTGATCGACGGCGTACAGGCCCTGGGGCAAGACAACCATGATGAGGCTTTGCACCATGCCTTCGCGGCACTCAGCCACTCACTGGATGCCATCAACAATGTCGTCGGTGGTCTGAGCCCTTCTCCCGGCGGACTCAAGGGATTTTCCGGATCGACCCTGATGCGCCGCGTGTTCAGAGGCCTGCCTCCCCCTCGGCCGCTGACGCTGCCATCTTCCTATTCGGTGCCCGTGGAAGTCAGCAAGTTGCGCTATCGGATAGACGGTGTTCACGGCGAAGGCGTGTTCGAGAGAATCGGCGCTAACGCCGGCCTGACCCAGTACTACATCCGTGACGCCCAAGGCCGCTACTACCATGTCAGTTTCGATGGTCAGCGCTGGCGCGCCACCGATCCCAGACAACCCGACGCCTACATAAAGCAACCGCTCAAGCGCTTGCAGGACGGGACCTGGGTGATCGATTCGCCGGTACTTTGGCATGACGGGCTACCCGATGTGCAGCAACTGCTGGATGACAGCCAATTGGTGACACCGCTCGCGGGGATGCCGGTGGACGGGGAGCCTGCGCTGTTCGATGCCAAGGGCGTGCTGTACCTGCAAATCAATGGCAGGCAATTACCCGTTCGCAGGCATCTGCTGGCCGGGCACTTCCACTTGCAGATCCCCGAGGGCGTGCCAGGTGCCGTGCAGGCCTGGGCGGTGCTGCGCAAGGTGGAGGACGCGTGGCGAATCCGTATCCGCCAGGCTGGGCGCAGCAGTGACTGGCTGGCGTTGGCCTAAGCCCGCCGACGTGAGAGATGGCACCGGCTTCGCCGGTGTTCGCCGGCTCCTACACGGCTGCAACCTGCCTCAGCCGCGTAGAGCCAGCCTTGCTGGCGAACCAGGCGACGCGGTAGATGCCACGGTCCCGGCTCCCGCGCTGATCACTCGGCCAAGCGCGGCAACACCTCATCCAGCCGTCGATGCAGGGCGCTGCCACTGGGCCAGTTGCGCAGCAAACGTGCACGGTCACGGGCAAACGCAGGGGCAAAGCTCAATTGCGTGGCGTGCTGGCACATGGCATCGAGGTCGATCAGCGACCACTGGCCGTCCTGCCAGAACAGGTTGTGGCCCTTGAAATCACCGTGGCTGATACGCTCACGGATCAGCTGCCGCATCAGCCGCACCAGGGCATCGACCTGCTCGTCAGGTGCCTCGCCACTGTCGATGAAGGGCGCAAAGCAAGCGATCAGGTCCGGGCCGTCGGCATGCTCGGTCAGCAGGTAGGCACGGCTGCGCAGGCCCAGGGTGCGCTGCTCCAGCACCGCCAACGGCTTGGGCGTGGCGATGTCGAGAAATGCCAGGCGATGGCCTTCGATCCACGAATGCCAGGCCCGGCTGGGGCGCCAGAAGCGCTTGAACCAGTGGGCGGTATTCTTGATGTTGTAGCGCTTGAGCACCAAGGCGCGCCCGCCGACCTCGATGCGCGCCACGCTGGCCGCCCCGCCGGTCTTGTACAGGTGGCCCTGGTCGATCAACGCATCGGCCTGTTCCAGCACCGGCAACAGCGCCTGCGCTTCATCGCGACGCACGGCACGCAGGCCAGACAGGCTGCGTTCGACGCTGAACAGGGTGCATTCGCGACCCGCCTTGTCCAGGTAATCCTTCAAGCGCCAGGCGCGCACCTTGTCCACCTGCTTCTGCAAGGCTTCCAGCGGCAGCGCGTGCTCGGCGTTGGCCAGGATGTAATGCACCAGCGCCTCTTCCATGAACGGCTCCAGGCGCTTGGGCAACTGGGCGAAAAACACGCCGAGGTTTTCCAGCACCCGCTGGCGCGACAACTGCTGGCCGGGGGTCTCGGCCTTGATGCCGGCACCATCGATCAGGTACAGCTGGCCGTCCTGGCGCAGCAGGTTGTCCAGGTGCAGATCGTCCTGCCACAAGCCCTTGGCATGCATCCGGGCCACGGCGCTCAGCGCCTCGCCAAGCACCCCATGCTGCTCGTCGGCAAGCATTGGCAGGTGTTCGACAGCGGCCCAGGCATCGCCCAGGCTTTCGGCATGGTCGAGGTACTCGAACAACAACCAGCCACCTTCGCCTTCCTTGAGGCCATCTGCCAGCAGGCGTGGGGTAGTCAGGCCCTGCTCGGCGAGCAAGCGAGCGCCGTCTAGCTCACGCTGGAAGTGCCGGGCGGCGTTGCCACCGACCAGCAGCTTGGCCAGCACCTTGGTGCCCCGCCAGATCCCGGCGCCGACATAGCGCTGGCCCGGCAGCACCCGCAGCAGGCTGAGCAGTTGCAGGTCGGCCGTGCCCGCGGCGTCGGCGAGGGTGACAGTCAGCGGCAGTGCCGGGCTGCGCCCGGCGTGCTTGAGTTCGGACAAACGCATCAGCGGGCCTCTTTATGGCGACGGCGTTGCAGCAAGCGTTGCAACCAGGTACCGACTGGCGCGCTGTCCACCGGCTGCGCCAGGTAAGCGCCCAGCAGTACCCGCACATCCGCCTCGCCCCAGGCATCGGCCCGACGCAGCAGTGGCTCCAGGTCCTTGAGACGATCACGCCTGCCGAATAGCAGGGGGCGGGTCTTTTCCAGGTCGATCAGCTGGGCCTGCCAGCCTTCGCGGCGCTCGCGCAGGAAAATGTGCTTGGGGTAGAAGCAGCCGTGCACCTGGCCGGCCGCGTGCAGGGTGCGGGCCAATTGGCCGCAGGCCTGGAGAATACCAGTGCGTTGGGCCTCGGGCAGCTGTGGCCACTGCCCCAGCAGTCGGTCCAGGTCGGTCCACTCGTCCAGCGCGCGGGTCATGAGAATCGCGCGGTGCTCGCCGGCCTGCTTGCGCTCGCCATAGAACACCGCCTGCAAGGCCGGGATGTCGAGCTTTTGGTAGCGGCTGATATTGCGAAACTCACGGGCGAAGGTCGGCTCGCCGAAGGGCCGGTGCAGGGTGCGGGTCAGGTAGTCGCTCTGGCGCTTGAGGTAATAGCCCTTGCCCTCGAGCTCCAGGCGGAACACGCGGCTCCAGCCGCCACGGCCGGTGTTGGGTTCGTCCACGGCGTCCAGTTGCAGTGCCCACAGCGCGTCGAAGTCGCCCAGGCCATGGCGTTGCAGCAGCGCCTGGTCGGCGCTGGCCAGGTAGTCGGTCATTCCCTTCCCTCGAAAAAGCCCAGTACCTGGCGAATCCGCTTCTTGTCGCGGCCATTGAGGCGCTCGCGACCACGGTATTGCAGGTAGAAACGCAGGCGCTGGGTCGATGACAGGTGATACTTGGCAACCTTGTCCAGGCAGGCCAGGTCCTTGATCATCCGGTGCCGCCACATGAAACCACGCCAGAAGTCGCCCGTCGGGCAGTCGATGAAGAATAGCGTGCCGTGGTCATCGACCAACAGGTTGCGCCATTTCAGGTCGTTATGGGCGAAACGGTGCTCGTGCATGACTCGCGTATGCCGGGCTAACTGCCGGCTGATATGGTCGACCCAGGCGCGATCGGCCAGGCGTGGATCATTACGCTCGGCCAAGGCCGACAGGTCTTCGGTGCGCGGCAGTTCACGGGTGATCATCGCTCCGCGGCCAAACGCCAGGCCGTTGCGCTCAAGACCCCAGGCCACGACTTCGGCCGTGGGGATGTCCCACTTGGCGAACTGCTTGAGGTTCTGCCACTCGGCCTTGATTCGCGGGCGCCCCAGGTAGCGGCGCATGTGCTTGCCGGCGCCGGTGTAGCGCTTGACGTAGTAATACACGCCGTCGCGCTGGACGCGAATCACCTCGCTGAGCGGATCCCGGGTGAGGTGCTCGCCCTCGAGCGCGAACACCGCCTCCAGGCTACCAAAGTCCGCCGCCAGCTGTTCGTAGCCCGGCGCCAGTGTCCAACCCGCCATCAGAGTGCATCCCCATAGCGTTGCTTGCGGTCGTAGAGTTTCTGCGCCTTGCGCTCGAGCCAGGCGAGCAGCGCCGCCTCCTCCTTGAGCACCTGGCGCAGTGGGCGCTGGAAGTAGCCGCGCAAGAAACGCAGCTTGTCGCGGCGCGTAAGGCCGATGTCCAGGGCCGAGAAATATAGGGCGGCCAGGTCCTTGTCGCGCCAGCGCCGGGTGATGGTCGCCCGGGTCTGGGCGCGGTGCAGGTCGATCACCGAGAGCTTGAAGTCGTCCGCGCTCACCGGGCGGTCGGTGTGCAGCAGGAAGTGGCAGATATAGCAGTCGCGGTGGTTGACCCCGGCGCGGTGCATGCCGCCGGTCATCTTCGCCACCTCGGCGATCAAGGCACGCTTGAGGCGCGGCTCGGGTGGCTGCTTGACCCAGTCGAGGCTGAAGTCTTCCAGGCTGACGGTCGGTGCCAGTTCTTCGGTAACGATGAACGAATGCTGGGTCGCCGGATTGCTGCCACGCTCGCCATAGGCCACCGCGGTCATGGTCGGCACGCCCACTTCGTGCAGGCGTTGGATGGCCCGCCACTCCTGGCCGGCACCCAATACCGGCAGCTTGGCGCTGAACAGGTTCTTGAAGATCTCGCCCCAGCCGATGCCGCGGTGGATCTTGACGAAGAAGCCTTCGCCGGCGACCTCGGTGCGCAGGGTTCGGCGACCTTCCAGCTCGCGGTATACCTCGCCTTGCAGCTGCTCGACGGCTTCAAATGGGTCGCGTTCGGCCCATAGGCGCTTGAACGGCTCGGCCAGCATCAGTTTCATGGGCGCTCCTGGGCCAGGATCACGTCGGCGGCATGCTGCGGCATGCTGTACAGGTCGGCACTGTCGGCGAAAGCCACGCCATTGCGCGACCAGGCCGCGCGGGCCTCGCTGTCTTCGAGCATGCGTTGCAGGTAGCGGTTGAGCTGCTCCTGCTCGAACGGCTCGTCCAGCACCAGGCCGCTGTCGGCCTCGGCGATGTAGTGGGCATAGCCACAGACCTTGGACACCAGCACCGGCAGCCCGGCGACCAGCGCCTCGAGCAGCACGGTGCCGGTGTTTTCGTTGTAGGCCGGGTGAATCAGCAGGTCGGCACCGAGCAGGAAACGCGGGATGTCGCTGCGGCCCTTGAGGAACTGCACCTGGTCACCCAGGCCGAGCGCCGTGCTCTGCACCTGGAACAGCTTGGGATCGTCCTGGCCGATGACCATCAGCCGGGTGCGCTTGCGCAGCGCCGACGGCAGCGCGGCCAGGGCCTTGAGGCTGCGGTCCACGCCCTTGGTCTTGAAGCCCGAGCCGATCTGCACCAGCAGCCGCTCGTCGTCGGCCAGGCCGAACTCGCGGCGGAACTCGGCGCGGATCGCCTCGGCATCGACCGGGCGCCGGCGGTCCTGGGAAATCCCCGGTGGCAGCAGGTGGAACCGCGCTTCGGGGGTGCCGTAGTGCTTGATGAACAGCGGCTGCTGCACCTCGGAAATCATCAGGATCTCGGTGCGGGCGTCCTTGGCGAACACCGCTCGCTCATAGTCGGCGAAATGGCGATAACGGCCCCAGCGACGGTACAGGCCACCGCGCAGGGTCTGGGCCTTGTCCTCGAAGCAACCGTCGGCGGCGTAATACACATCCAGCCCCGGCATCTTGTTGAAGCCGATCAGGCGGTCGACCGGGCGCTTGGCCAGGTCGGCTTCCATCCAGGCGCTGAGCTTCTCGTTACGGCGGTGGTTGAACAGCGCCTTGACCGGCGCCACCAGCACCTCGAAGCCCGGCGGGATGTCGCCTTCCCAGATCAGCGTGTACACACGGATCTGATGGCCCCGTTTCTGGCACTCGAGGGCGATGCGCATGAAATCACGCTGCAGCCCGCCAAAGGGGAAATACTTGTAGAGCACAAAAGCCAGTTGCATCAACGAACATCCTCAGCCAGCAGCAGCGCGCTCAAGCGGCCCGCCACATGCTCGGGATTCAGGCGAGTGAAGCACAGCGGCCACTCGCGTTTGAGATCGAACCGGCGCAGGTCCTCGGCGCTCGGTTTGTAGGTGCACTTCTTCTGCAGGCACGGGGCGCAGGGGAAGTCGCTCGCCTGGTGGATCTGGGCGCGTCCGTAGGCACCGGTCAAACCAGGGTTGGTGGGGCCGAACAGGGAGATGGTCGGCACATCCAGGGCGGCGGCCAGGTGGCCGAGGCCGGTGTCCACCGCCACGCAAGCCTTGGCCGCGGCGAGCACGCGGGCCACCCCTGCCAGGTTCAATTTGGGCAGCACCTGGCAGTTGCTCAAGCCCTGGGCAATACGCTCGGCACGGGCCTTCTCCGCCGGGTTGCCCCATGGCAGCAGCACCTGCAGCCGACGCCGGCCCATGCGCTCGGCCAGTTCGCGCCAGTAGGCCTCGGGCCAGTGCTTGGTGGCCCAGGTGGTGCCGTGCAGGAATACCACGTAGGGCGCCGCGGGTGGCAGCTGCAGGCGGTTCAGGTCCAGGCCGTATTGGCCCAGGCCTTCCGGCAGGTCGTAGGCCAGGGCCAGGGCGAACAGCTGGCGCACGCGCTCGACGGCATGCTGGCCGACCGCGACCGACAGCCGCCGGTCATAAAAGCGGCTGGCCAGGCCTTCACGCGCCGAATAGCG
Source organism: Pseudomonas sp. VA159-2 (assembly GCF_024126635.1). Classification (NCBI taxonomy): domain Bacteria; kingdom Pseudomonadati; phylum Pseudomonadota; class Gammaproteobacteria; order Pseudomonadales; family Pseudomonadaceae; genus Pseudomonas; species Pseudomonas sp. VA159-2. The sequence continues at coordinate 114,820 of NZ_JAMYBV010000004.1, forward strand.
GTCCAGGCCGGCCACCGGCGCCTTCACGTAGCGGGTCAACCAGGCCGACTTGACCAGGCCCTGGGCATCGATCACCAGGTCGTACTTGCGCGCGCGCAGGCGTTGCTTGAAGGCCTTCCACTCACCGCTCTTGAGGGTCTGCCAGAGGTTCTTGCGCCAACGGCGGATCGCCACCGGGATCACCTGGTCGACCGCAGGGTGCCAGCTGGGGAGCTCGGCGAAGCCCTCTTCCACCACCCAGTCGAAACGAATGCCGGGAATGGCGTGGGCGGCGTCGGTAAGTGCCGGAAGGGTATGGATGACGTCGCCCAGCGACGATGTCTTGATGATCAGGACCCGCACTCAGTCGACCTCGGCCACGGTATCGATCAGGTTCGGCCCACCCAGGCTGTGCAGCGCGGCGATGACTTTCGCCGGCTCCAGCAGCCGCAGGCAGTTGTAGTGGCCGAACCGGCAGGTGCGCTCGAAGCACGGGCTGCACTCAATGCCGGTGCGCACCACCTCGACCTGCTCGGCCAATGGCGGGGTGAAACCCGGCGAAGTGGAGCCGTACACCGCCACCAGCGGGCGGTTGAGGGCCGCGGCCACGTGCATCAGGCCAGAGTCGTTGGAAACCACCGCGCTGGCGCAGGACATCAGGTCGATGGCCTCGGCCAGCGAGGTCTCGCCGGCCAGGTTGCTGGACTCTTCGCGCAGGCCCGGGATCAGCCGGTCGCGGATCTGCTCGCCGACCGGGTGATCGTTCTTCGAACCGAACAGCCAGACCTGCCAGCCCTGGCGGACCATGGCATCGGCCACCTCGGCGTAGTGCTCGGCGGGCCAGCGCTTGGCCTCGCCGAACTCGGCACCGGGGCACAACGCCAGCACCGGGCGGTCCAGGGCCAGGCCGAACTTGGCCAGGGCCGCGTCGCGGCTGGCGGCTTCGATGCGCAGGCTCGGCCGCGGGTATGGCTGCGCCAGCTCGGCACCCGGGGCGTAGGCCAGAGCCATGAAGCGTTCGATCATCAGCGGGTAGCGCGCCTTGTCCAGCTTGCGCACGTCGTTGAGCAGCAGGTAGCGCATCTCGCCGCGCCAGCCGGTGCGCTTGGGGATGCCGGCAAAATACGGCACCAGCGCCGACTTGAGCGAGTTGGGCAGCAGGATCGCCTGGTCGTACTGGCCGGCCAGGGACTTGCCGATGCGTCGACGGGTGGCCAGCTCCAGGGCGCCATGGCCGAGCGGGAAGCTCAAGGCCTGGCGCACTTCGGGCATGCGCTCGAGGATCGGTCGGCTCCACTCGGGGGCCAGCACATCGATCACGCAGTCGGGATGCTGTTGCTTCAGGCACTGGAACAGGGTCTGCGCCATCACCATGTCGCCGACCCAGCTGGGGCCAATGATCAGTATTCTCATGCTTTATCCAGAAACATTCGGGGAGGCTGCAGGCTGCACTACAACCTGGCCTCCCCTCTTTATATTCAGGCTATGTGGCGGACAGTGTACCACCGAGGACGGATTGCGCCCTGTTCGCCGGCAAGCCGGCTCCTACCGGGTGCGAGTGCCTCGTAGGAGCCGGCTTGCTGGCGAACGACCCTCAAGTCAGCCCTAGCTGCCCCCAGATCCGCCGCACCTCGCGACGCTCATCGACAAACTGCGCGGCATCGATCACCCCGGCCTGCTTCTGCAAGGCCTGGCGGTGGGAGGCCGAGCGGAACGCCTTGTACACCTCGCGCAGCAACACCGCGTCGGCGGCAGGCATCAGCGCGGCCTGCTCCAGCTCTTCGAGGATGCGGATGTTGTCGGTCCAGCGCAGTATCGCCGGATGCGCGTGGGACCACGCCAAAGCGGCGTATTGCACCATAAATTCGATATCGACGATACCGCCGGCATCCTGCTTGATATCGAACGGCTGGCCGGCCTCGAAGGCGTTGTCGGCGGTGCCGGCAGCGGTGCCCTTGGTCCCGAGGTTGTCGCGCATCTTGGCGCGCATCTCGCTCACTTCGGCGCGCAGCTTGTCGAGGTCGCGCGCCTGGCCCAGCACCTGCGCCCGCACGCCTTCGAAGGCCGTCGCCACCTGTGGGCAGCCCACCAGCACCCGGGCGCGCACCAGGGCCTGGTGCTCCCAGGTCCAGGCCTCGTTCTGCTGGTAGCGCGCGAAGGCGCCCAGCGAGCTGACCAGCAACCCCGAGGCCCCCGACGGACGCAGGCGCATGTCGACGTCATACAGCTGTCCGGAGTTGGTCTGGGTGGTCAGCAAATGGATGATGCGCTGGCCCAGGCGGGTGAAGAACTGCGCGCTATCGATGGGCTTGGCGCCATCGGTCTCGGCGTTCGGGTCGCCATCGTGGATGAACACCAGGTCGAGGTCGGAGCCATGGCCCAGCTCGAGGCCGCCAACCTTGCCATAACCAACGATGATGAAGCCCGGGTCGCACAGGCTGCCGTCACTGCGCTTGGGTTGGCCATGGCGCGCCACGGTCTGGCGCCAGGCCAGGGCCAGCACCTGGTCGAGAATCGCCTCGGCCAGCCAGGTCAGGTAGTCGCTGACCTTCATCAACGGCAGGTTGCCGCTGATCTCGGACGCTGCCACCCGCAGGCTGTGGGCCAGCTTGAAGTGGCGCAGGGCCTCCATTTGCTGCTCGAGGTCGTCCTCGGGGATGCGCATCAGGCGCTCGCGCAGTTCGGCGGCCAGCTCCGGGGCCAACGGCGGGCTGAACAGCCGGCCTTCGTTGAGCAGTTCGTCGAGCAGCAGCGGATAGCGGGCCATCTGTTCGGCGATCCAGGGGCTGGCGGCACACAGGGTCAGCAAGCGGCGCAAGGCCCCGGGGTTCTCGGTCAGCAGCACCAGGTAGGCCGAGCGCCGCGCCACCGCCTCGACCAGCGGCAGCACCCGCTCGAGCACCAGGTCGGGGTTGTCGTGTTCCACGGCCTGGGCCAGCAGGCGTGGAATGAAGGCATCCAGCCGCTCACGGCCGATACGCTGCATCGAGCGCAAGGTCGGGCTGAGGCGCAAGGCGTTGAGCCGGCGCAAGGCCTCGACGGGCTGGCGGAAACCGGCCTCTTCCAGCTGACGCCCGGCAGCCTCTTCATCCTGGGCCTGCTCCCACAACGGCGACCATTCGCCGCCGACCACCAGCTCGCCCTCGGCGTCGTCCTCGTCCGGGTCGGCGATCACCTGGCGGAAGTGCCAGTCGACCCGCCCGCGCCAGTGCATCAATTGCTCGTGGAAACTGTTCCAGTCGGCATAGCCCAACATGAAGGCGATGCGCGCACGGTCGCCCTCGTCGTCCGGCAGCATCTGGGTCTGGCGATCGGCGATGGCCTGGATGGCGTGCTCGGTGTAGCGCAGGAACTCATAGCCCTCGCGCAGCTCGGCCACCACCGCCGGCGGCAGGTAACCCTGCCCTTGCAGGGTGCCCAGCACCTTCAGCAGCGGCCGCTGTTGCAGGCTCAGGTCACGCCCGCCATGGATCAGCTGGAACGCCTGGGCGATGAACTCCACCTCACGGATGCCCCCGGCGCCCAGCTTGATGTTCTCGGCCATGCCCTTGCGCCGCACTTCCTGCTGGATCAGCTGCTTCATGGTGCGCAGCGCCTCGATGGCGGAGAAGTCCAGGTAACGGCGGTAGACGAACGGACGCAGCATGTCCTGCAACTGGGCACCGGCGGCCTGGTCCCCGGCCACCACCCGCGCCTTGATCATCGCGTAGCGTTCCCAGTCGCGCCCCTGGTCCTGGTAGTACTGCTCCAGGGCATTGAAGCTGAGCACCAGCGCGCCGGCCGAGCCGTAGGGGCGCAGGCGCATGTCGACGCGGAACACGAAGCCATCGACGGTGACCGGGTCGAGCGCCTTGATCAGCCGCTGGCCCAGCCGGGTGAAGAACTCCTGGTTGTCCAGCGAACGCTTCACGCCCTCGGTTTCCCCGCCTTCGGGGAAGGCGAAGATCAGGTCGATGTCCGACGACAGGTTCAGCTCCACCGCCCCCAGCTTGCCCATGCCCAGCACCACCAGCTGCTGCGGCTGGCCGCTGCGGTTGCCGATGGGCGTGCCGAACTGCTGGCAGTGGCGCGGGTACAGCCATTGATAGGCTTCGTCGATGCTGGCGTCGGCCAGGTCGGACAGGTCGCGGCAGGTCTCGGCCAGCGCCGCCTGGCGGGTCAGGTCGCGCCAGATGATGCGCACCTGCTGGCGATTGCGCTCGCGGCGCAGGTTGCGCGCCAGCTCGTCTTCACTCTGCGCGGCCTGGGCGGCGGCATGGATCCGCGCGCGCAGCTCGCCTGGGGCGAAGGCCCGGCCCATCTCGCCCGTGCCCAGCAGGTCGAACAGCATCGCCGGATCGCGCTGGGCCTGGGCCAGCACGAAATCACTGGCGGCGGCCACCTGGTCGAACTGCTGGCGCTGCTCGGCGCTCCACTGGTTGGTAGACAGGCCAGGATGGGCAGCCAGGGCGTCCGCCAGGAATTGTCGATTGCGGGCGACCAGCGGTTGGAGAGCGGCAGGCAGATCGAGCGGCAAAGGCAGGCGCATGGTCTATCCTTGATCGGCGTGAATGAGAGGGGTTGAGGGGGTCAAGCGCAGGCTGGACCACGGTTGGACTGTCGTACAAAAGTTGGAAATAGCTGAAACAGCTAAAAAATTGGCAAAAACCATCAGGATTTACCCATTAGCAACACAGCGCCAACCAACATGAACGTTTTTCCTCACAACCCAGGGTGCGACCAAACGTCGCATTTGTGTAGTTTTACTACTACCCTCGCCGTGCGAAAGCATGAAATGCGAATCCATTTGTAGTAAAACTACACCGCGCCGGATGACTGTCCGGTAATCCAAGAATTCACGACGTCTGCCCATAAGGCCAGTCGCAAACTCAGGCCATCGATTCTGGTGGCCTTTCCGCCCTGGAGCAAGCCATGCAAGACCTCGATCCAATCGAAACCCAGGAATGGCTGGATGCCCTGGAGTCGGTCCTCGACAAAGAAGGCGAAGACCGCGCTCATTACCTGATGACCCGCATGGGCGAGCTGGCCACCCGCAGTGGCTCCCAGCTGCCGTACGCAATCACCACGCCATACCGCAACACCATCCCTGTCACCCACGAAGCACGCATGCCTGGCGACCTGTTCATGGAACGCCGCATTCGCTCGATGGTGCGTTGGAACGCGCTGGCCATGGTGATGCGCACCAACCTGAAGGACTCGGACCTGGGCGGCCACATCTCCAGCTTCGCCTCCAGTGCCACCCTGTACGACATCGGCTTCAACTACTTCTTCCAGGCCCCGACCGAAGAACACGGCGGCGACCTGATCTTCTTCCAGGGCCACGCATCGCCAGGCGTCTACGCCCGCGCCTTCATGGAAGGCCGCATCAACGAAGAGCAGATGAACAACTTCCGCCAGGAAGTCGACGGCAACGGCCTGTCTTCGTACCCGCACCCATGGCTGATGCCTGACTTCTGGCAGTTCCCGACCGTGTCGATGGGCCTGGGCCCGATCCAGGCCATCTACCAGGCACGCTTCATGAAGTACCTGGAAGCGCGCGGCTTCATCCCGGCCGGCAAGCAGAAGGTCTGGTGCTTCATGGGCGACGGCGAGTGCGACGAGCCGGAATCCCTGGGCGCGATCGCCCTGGCCGGCCGCGAGAAGCTGGACAACCTGATCTTCGTCATCAACTGCAACCTGCAGCGCCTCGACGGCCCGGTTCGCGGCAACGGCAAGATCATCCAGGAACTCGAAGGCGTGTTCCGTGGCGGTGGCTGGAACGTCAACAAGGTGGTCTGGGGCCGCTTCTGGGACCCACTGCTGGCCAAGGACACCAACGGTGCCCTGCAGCGCCGCATGGACGAAGTCATCGACGGCGAGTACCAGAACTACAAGGCCAAGGACGGCGCGTACGTCCGTGAGAACTTCTTCAACACCCCAGAGCTCAAGGCCATGGTCGAAGACCTGTCCGACGACGAGATCTGGAAGCTCAACCGTGGCGGCCACGATCCGTACAAGGTCTACGCGGCCTACCACCAGGCTGTGAACCACAAGGAACAGCCGACCGTCATCCTGGCCAAGACCATCAAGGGTTACGGTACCGGTGCCGGCGAAGCCAAGAACACCGCGCACAACACCAAGAAGGTCGACGTCGAAAGCCTGCGTCACTTCCGTGACCGTTTCGACATCCCGGTCAAGGATGCCGACCTCGAGAACCTGCCGTTCTTCAAGCCCGAGGAAGGTTCCGCCGAAGCCAAGTACCTGGCCGAGCGCCGTGCCGCCCTGGGCGGTTTCGTGCCGCAGCGCCGGGCCAAGAGCTTCAGCGTGCCGACCCCGCCGCTGGAAACCCTCAAGGCGATCCTGGACGGCTCGGGCGACCGCGAAATCTCCACCACCATGGCCTTCGTGCGCATCCTGGCGCAGCTGGTCAAGGACAAGGACATCGGCCAGCGCATCGTCCCGATCATCCCGGACGAGGCCCGTACCTTCGGTATGGAAGGCATGTTCCGCCAGCTGGGCATCTACTCGTCGGTCGGCCAGCTCTACGAGCCAGTCGATAAAGACCAGGTGATGTTCTACCGCGAGGACAAGAAGGGCCAGATTCTCGAAGAGGGCATCAACGAAGCCGGCGCCATGTCGTCGTTCATCGCGGCCGGTACTTCGTACAGCTGCCACAACCAGCCGATGCTGCCGTTCTACATCTTCTACTCGATGTTCGGCTTCCAGCGCATCGGCGACCTGGCCTGGGCCGCTGGCGACAGCCGCACCCGTGGTTTCCTGATCGGCGGTACCGCCGGCCGTACCACCCTCAACGGTGAAGGCCTGCAGCACGAAGACGGTCACAGCCACATGATGGCGGGCACCATCCCGAACTGCCGCACCTACGATCCGACCTACGGCTACGAGCTGGCGGTGATCATCCAGGACGGCATGAAGAAGATGACCGAAGAGCAACAGGACATCTTCTACTACATCACCGTGATGAACGAGTCGTACCAGCAGCCAGCCATGCCGGCCGGTGTCGAGGACGGCATCATCAAGGGCATGTACCTGCTCGAGGAAGACACCCGCGAAGCCGCGCACCACGTACAGCTGATGGGCTCCGGCACCATCCTGCGCGAAGTTCGCGAAGCGGCGAAGATCCTGCGTGAAGAGTTCAACGTCGGTGCCGACGTGTGGAGCGTCACCAGCTTCAACGAACTGCGTCGCGACGGCCTGGCCGTGGAACGCGCCAACCGCCTCAAGCCTGGCCAGAAGCCTCAGAAGACCTACGTCGAAGAGTGCCTGGCCGGCCGCAAGGGCCCGGTCATCGCCTCCACCGACTACATGAAGCTGTTCGCCGAGCAGATTCGTCAGTGGGTGCCGAGCAAAGAGTTCAAGGTCCTGGGTACCGACGGTTACGGTCGCAGCGACAGCCGCAATAAGCTGCGTCACTTCTTCGAAGTCGACCGCCACTTCGTGGTGCTGGCTGCCCTGGAAGCCCTGGCTGACCGTGGCGAGATCGAACCCAAGGTTGTGGCTGACGCCATCGTCAAGTTCGGCATCGACCCGGACAAGCGCAACCCACTGGACTGCTGAGGAGTATTTTTAAGTGAGCGAACTCATTCGCGTACCTGACATCGGCAGCGGTGAAGGTGAAATCATCGAGCTGTTCGTCAAGGTCGGTGACCGTATCGAGGCTGACCAGAGCCTGCTGACCCTGGAGTCCGACAAGGCCTCCATGGAGATCCCGGCCCCCAAGGCCGGCGTGGTCAAGGAACTGAAGGTCAAGCTGGGCGACCGCCTGAAAGAAGGCGACGAGCTGCTGGTGCTGGAAGTCGAGGGCGCCGCTGCGGCGCCCGAGGCTCCGGCCGCCGCCGCTCCGGCTCCAGCTGCTGCCCCAGCGCCGGCCGCCGAAGCCGCCCCGGCGCCAGCCGCAGCCCCGGCTGCCGCCAGCGTGCAGGACATCCACGTGCCGGATATCGGCTCGTCGGGCAAGGCCAAGATCATCGAAGTGCTGGTCAAGGTCGGCGACACCGTCGAAGCCGACCAGTCGCTGATTACCCTGGAGTCCGACAAGGCCTCCATGGAAATCCCGTCGCCGGCTGCCGGCGTGGTCGAAGAAGTCCTGTGCAAGCTCGAAGACGAAGTCGGCACTGGCGACCTGATCTTCAAGCTCAAGGTTGCCGGCGCTGCGCCTGCTGCTCCGGCTCCGGCCGCTGCTGCACCGGCCAAGGCTGAGGCTGCTCCTGCCGCCGCACCTGCCGCTGCCGCCCCGGCTGCTGCCCCCGCGCCGGTCGCTACCGCCCCGGCTGCCGGCAGCAACGCCAAGGTTCACGCAGGCCCAGCCGTTCGCCAGTTGGCCCGTGAGTTCGGTGTCGACCTGGGCGCGGTTGCCGCGACCGGCCCGCACGGCCGCATCCTCAAGGAAGACGTGCAGGTCTACGTCAAGGCCATGATGCAAAAGGCCAAGGAAGCCCCGGCCGCCGGTGCTACCGGTGGCGCTGGCATCCCGCCGATCCCGGCCGTGGACTTCAGCAAGTTCGGTGAAGTGGAAGAAGTGGCCCTGACCCGCCTGATGCAGGTCGGTGCCGCCAACCTGCACCGCAGCTGGCTGAACGTGCCGCACGTGACCCAGTTCGACTCCGCCGACATCACCGAGCTGGAAGCCTTCCGCGTGGCGCAGAAGGCCGTCGCTGAAAAGGCTGGGGTCAAGCTGACCGTGCTGCCACTGCTGCTCAAGGCCTGCGCCTTCCTGCTCAAGGAACTGCCGGACTTCAACAGCTCGCTGGCGCCAAGCGGCAAGGCGATCATCCGCAAGAAGTACGTGCACATCGGCTTCGCCGTGGATACCCCGGATGGCCTGCTGGTCCCGGTAATCAAGAACGTCGACCAGAAGAGCCTGCTGCAACTGGCTGCCGAAGCCGCCGCACTGGCCGAGAAGGCACGCACCAAGAAGCTGTCGGCCGACGACATGCAGGGCGCCTGCTTCACCATCTCCAGCCTCGGCCACATTGGCGGCACCGGCTTCACGCCGATCGTCAACGCGCCTGAGGTGGCGATCCTCGGCGTGTCCAAGGCGACCATGCAACCGGTCTGGGATGGCAAGGCCTTCCAGCCCAAGCTGATGCTGCCGCTGTCGCTGTCCTACGATCACCGTGTGATCAACGGCGCCGCCGCCGCGCGCTTCACCAAGCGCCTGGGCGACGTGCTGGGCGATATCCGCACCATGCTGCTGTAAACCGCTGTTTGCCTGCCCCTCTGTCGAGGGGCAGGTACCCTTTCGAGCTGCCACGCTCGTACCTCAACCCCGTCACTTTGGCGGGGCTTTTTTTGCCCGCATCAATGCCACGACCCTGTAGGAAGCCAGCTTGCTGGCGAACAGGTGCATGATTCGCCAGCAAGCTGGCTCCTACAGATTTCATGCAACTGGCCGACAACCTGTTCACAGCATCCCCAAGGCCGCTTGCCAGCCCACGGGACATGATGCAACCTTGCCCGATAAGCCGGTTTCACGCCGCGCCCCAGTTCAAGCGAGTCTTCGATGAAAAGCCAACCCGATGCCGCCAGCCGTGTGGCGGCCGAGGTCGTCACGCAGCTCCCCGTGCCCTCGCGGCTCGGCATGCTGCGTTTCGAACGGCTCAACGAAGCCAGCTGGGCCATGCTTTACCTCGACCCTGCCTGCGAACGCCAATTCGGCCTGCCCGCCGCCGAGCTATGTGCCTTGATCGGCTCTCCCTATGCCAGCCTGATGGAGCCCGAGGCACGCTACAAGCTGCACGACGAGATCCAGCTGCAACTGAGCCAGCGCGGCTACTACCGGGTGCGCTACACCTTGCACGCCCACCCGGCACCGCTGCGCCTGCTGGAGGTCGGCGAAAGCTACAAGCAGCACAACCGCCAGTTGCTGCGCGGCTACCTGACCGTGTTCGACCAGCAGGTCGATACCCCGGACCTCGACACCCACGACCTGGAGTCGCGCAACAACCGCCTGCAACTGGCCCTGCAACTGAACCAGCGGGCCCAGCAGGAACAGCTCGAGCACCTGGAGCGGGTGCGCGCCCAGCAAGACCTGATCCTGCGCCTGGCCCGCCAGCGCTACAGCATCGGCAACTCGCTGATCGAGGCCGCCGAACTGATCACCCAGAGCGCCTGCGAGATCTACAACGTCGACTGCGCCAGCATCTGGTACCTGCACGAGCAGCGTCTGCAGCCGATCATCGCCTGGTACCGCCGCGACCAGCAGCACCGCATGCCCGAGGCGATCGACGCCAGCCAGTTCCCCGACTACCTCGAGGCGCTGCACGCCAGCCGTGCCATCGACGCCCACAACGCCAGCCACGACCCGCGCACCCGCGAGATGGCCGAATCGCTGTACGCCAGCGACGACAATGCCATGCTCGACGCCAGCATCCGCATCGACGGCCAGGTGGTCGGCGTGCTGTGCCTGGAGCAGACCGGCCGCGCCCGGGCTTGGCAGTCGGATGAGATCGCCTTCGCCGGCGAGCTGGCCGACCAGTTCGCCCAGGTGATCAACAATCACAACCGGCGCACTGCCGCCAGCGCCCTGCACCTGTTCCAACGCGCCGTGGAACAGAGCGCCAGCGCCTTCCTGCTGGTCAATCGCGACGGCGTGGTGGAGTACGTCAACCCAAGCTTCACCGCCATCACCCAGTACAGCACCGAAGAGGTCCAGGGCCACCACCTGGGCGAGCTGCCGGCGCTGGAAAACCTCAGCGAGCTGCTGTTCGATTCGCCCTCGAGCCTGGCCATGGGCAACAGCTGGCAGGGCGAGTTCAAGAGCCGGCGCAAGAACCTCGAACCCTACTGGGGCCAGCTGTCGATCTCCAAGGTGTACGGCGACAACCGCGAGCTGACCCACTACATCGGCATCTACGAGGACGTCACCCAGAGCAAGCTGGCCCAGCAGCGCATCGAGCGCCTGGCCTACACCGACAACCTGACCAACCTGGGCAATCGCCCGGCGTTCATTCGCAACCTCGACGAGCGCTTCGCCCGCGACAGCGACAGCCCGATCTGCCTGCTGCTGGTGGACATCGACAACTTCAAGCGGATCAACGACAGCCTCGGCCACCAGACCGGCGACAAGCTGCTGGTCAGCCTCGCCCGGCGCCTGCGCAACAGCCTGAGCAATGGCGGCAGCCTGGCGCGCTTTGCCAGCAACGAGTTCGCCGTGCTGCTCGACGACACCCACCTGGAGGATGGCCAGGGCGTCGCCCACCAGCTGCTGCGTACCCTCGACAAGCCGATGTTCGTCGACAACCAGCTGATCAACGTCACCGCCTCGGTAGGCCTGGCCTGCGCGCCGCTGCACGGCGCCGACCCGGCGACCCTGATGAAGAACGCCGGCCTGGCCCTGCACAAGGCCAAGGCCAACGGCAAGCACCAGGTCCAGGTGTTCACCGAGGTGCTCAACGCCGAGGCCAGCTACAAGCTGTTCGTCGAGAACAACCTGCGCCGCGCGCTGACCCAGAACGAACTGGAAGTGTTCTACCAGCCCAAGCTGTGCCTGCGCAGCGGCCGCCTGCTCGGGCTGGAGGCACTGCTGCGCTGGAACCACCCCGAGCGCGGCATGATTCGCCCCGACCAGTTCATCAGCGTGGCCGAGGAAACCGGCCTGATCATCCCCATCGGCAAGTGGGTGGTGCGCCAGGCCTGCCGCATGAGCCAGCAGCTGCGCGAGGCGGGCCTGGGCAACCTGCACGTGGCCATCAACCTGTCGCCCAAGCAGTTCTCCGACCCGGAGCTGGTCGCCTCGATCGGCACCATCCTCAAGGAGGAGGCGCTGCCGCCGCACCTGCTCGAGCTGGAGCTGACCGAAGGCCTGCTGCTGGAAGCCACCGAAGACACCCACCGCCAGCTCGACGAACTCAAGGCCCTGGGCCTGACCCTGGCCATGGACGATTTCGGCACCGGCTATTCGTCGCTGAGCTACCTGAAGAAATTCCCGATCGACATCATCAAGATCGACCGCAGCTTCATCAACGAGATCCCCGACAACCAGGACGACATGGAGATCACCTCGGCGGTGGTGGCCATGGCCCACAACCTCAAGCTCAAGGTGGTGGCCGAAGGGATCGAGACGCCCGAGCAGCTGGCGTTCCTGCGCCGCCACCGCTGCGACGTCGGCCAGGGCTACCTGTTCGACCGGCCGATTCCGGGGCGTGAGCTGAGCGAGAAACTGCGCCGCTATCCGCGCGGGCCGATGGACTGACAGCGGCACAAACCTCGGGCACTATAGACACCATCACTTGCCTTCTGGGGCTGCTGCGCAGCCCATCGCGACGCAAGGCCGCTCCCACAGTGGAATGCGCCTACCTGTGGGAGCGGCCTTGTGTCGCGATGGGCCGCAACGCGGCCCCAGGTTGTTGAATACCTAAGAGAGGAACGGCCATGGTCCTGCGTTCGGAAATCCTGGTGAACAAAAATGTGCTGCCCACCGCGGAACAGGCCCTGCCTGGCCGCGAAACCCCGATGGCCCTGCCCGAGTTCCACTACGTGTTCGAAGGCACCCCGCTGCTCGGCCCGTTCTTCGAAGGCGACATCGACTTCGCCATCTTCGGCCTGGGTTGCTTCTGGGGCGCCGAGCGCCGCTTCTGGCAGCGCGAAGGCGTGGTCAGCACCGTGGTCGGCTACGCCGGCGGCTTCACCCCCAACCCGACCTACGAGGAAGTCTGCTCGGGCCTGACCGGCCACACCGAGGTGGTGCTGGTGGTGTTCGACAAGAACAAGGTCAGTTACCGCGAGCTGCTGGCGATGTTCTGGGAGCTGCACAACCCGACCCAGGGCATGCGCCAGGGCAACGACGTCGGCACCCAGTACCGCTCGGCGATCTACTGCACCTCGCCGCAACAACTCGAGGAGGCCAAGGCCAGCCGCGACGTCTTCCAGGCAGAGCTGAGCAAAGCCGGCTTCGGCCAGATCACCACCGAAATCGCCCAGGCACCGACCGTTTACTTCGCCGAGGCCTACCACCAGCAGTACCTGGCCAAGAACCCCGACGGCTACTGCGGCATCGGCGGCACCGGCGTGTGCCTGCCGCCCAGCCTGCAAGGTAATTGAGCCATGATCCTGTTCCATTCACCGCTGTCGCCGTTCGTGCGCAAGGTCATGATCGTGCTGCACGAGACCGGCCAACTGGAGCGCGTCAGCCTGCAGGGCGTGAACATCAGCCCGGTGAATGGTGACGCGCAGCTCAACCAGGGCAACCCGATCGGCAAGATCCCGGCCCTGCGCCTGGACGATGGCAGCGTGCTGCACGACAGCCGGGTGATCTGCGAGTACCTCGACACCCAGCATGTCGGCCTGCCGCTGGTACCCCGCGAGGGTTCGATGCGCTGGCGGCGCCTGACCCTGGCGTCCCAGGCCGACGCGATCATGGATGCGGCGGTGGCTTCGCGCTACGAGACCTTCCTGCGCCCGGCGGACAAACAGTGGGACGGTTGGGTCGAGGCGCAGGGCGAGAAGATTCGCCGCGGGCTGGCGAACCTGGAACAGGAGCACCTGGCAGAGATCATCTCCGGGTTCGATATCGCCTCGATCGGCGTGGCCTGCGCCCTGGGCTACCTGGATCTGCGCCAGCCAGCGTTCGCTTGGCGGGCGCTGTACCCAGGGCTGGCCACCTGGTTCGCCCAGGTCAGCCAGCGGCCGTCGATGCTGGCTACCGCTCCGGTAGCCTGAACCACCGCTGGCGAGGGCTTCGCCCTCGTTTCGCGCCACAAGGCCGCTCCCACAAGGTTTCGCGAGCGTCTGTGGGAGCGGCCTTGCGTCGCGAAAGGGCTGCAAAGCAGCCCCAGAGTTCACCTCGCTATCACAGGAAATAGCTGGCCAATCCTCACAGCCAACCAATGCCCAAGCTCTCTATCCTCCCTCATGCCATCCTCCCCACCCGCGACCAGTCCAGCCGCCGGGTCAGCACCATAAACACCCCGAGCAGGCCAAAGCACAGCAGCGAACCCATCAGTAGCGCGTAGTCCTCGGCGCTCAGCAGCCCATAAAGCATCGCGTACAACGCCGCCAGCCCCGCCGCGAAGCCGACTCCACGGCCCAGGCTGCGCAGCACATGCGCCAGGTAGAAGCCGATCAGCAGCACGCAGGCCGACGCCGACAACCCATAGGCCAGGGCGAAGCCCAGGTGCTCGGACAGCGACAGCAACAGCAAGTAGAAAAACGCCAGCGCCACGCCCACCAGGATGTACTGCACCGGATGCACGCTCAGGTGCTTCAACACCTCGAACAGGAAGAAGCCGGCAAAGGTCAGGGCGATGAACAGCAACGCGTACTTGATCGCCCGTTCGCTCTTGAGGTACTGGTCCACCGGGTCGACGAAGCTCACACCGAAGGTCGGGCCGGTGAAGTCCGCGCACTGCTGGGCGCCGACGCACTGGCGCAGGGCATCTTCCAGGTTGGTGGCGAAGAACGAGGTCTGCCAGTGGGCGCTGAAGCCCTGGTCATCGATGGCCCGGCGGCTGGGCAGGTAGCTGCCGATAAAGCTTGGATGCGGCCAGTTGGCGCGCATGTCCACGCTGCTGCTGCGGCCCACCGGCAGCACATGCAACTGGCCGGTGCCCTGCAAGGCCAGGTCGAAGCCGTAGGCGAATTCGCGGGCCTGCTGGCCATCGACCTGCGGCAGGCCGACATGCACGCCGCCACGCAGCCAGTCCAGGCCGGTGCCGGCCTCGAACGGCAGGCGCTGCTCGTCGAAGGTCAGCTCCAGGCCATTCTCGATGCCACGGATATCGCTGATGCCGACCGCCAGGTACGGCTTGTCGAAGCGGTAGTCCTGGTAATCCTTGTCGATGCCCCAGCGCTCAGGCAGCTTGAAGCGCCCGCTGATCCGGCTCTTGGCGTGGAACAGGCGCGCCTGGTAGATGCCGCGGGCGCGCAGTTCGGTGTCGACGCCGACATCGGCCTCGAAGGTTTCCGGCAGAAAATACAGGTTGCCCGTGACCGTGCTGGTTTCCTGCACGCTCTGGCCGTCCTTGTCGATCCAGCGCCGCTCGTACTTGCGGTACGGCACCACCAGCAAGGGACCGGTGATCTGCTGGTCGAAGCTGGAGCTCTGGGCGATATCGCGCAACACGCCGTCGCGCAGCGCCTGGCGCTCATCGATCAGGCCGCCGATCATCAGCAGGGGGATCAGCAACAGCAGGATCAGCACGGCAATCAGGCCGAGCTTGAAACCGAGGGTCTTGTTCATGGGTAGGGCTCCGTTTGCGATGGCGACAGTGTCTGCCTGGCACATGGAGCCTTCAGGGAGGGAATGTGCAGATTGTGTGGAGAATCGGGCCGGCAAGCCGGCGCCTGGCTTGGGCGTGGGTCAAGCGAGCCGCCGCGCCGGCAGCCAGAGCCGCACCCGTACCCCGTCATCGACGTTGTCCACGGCCAATGCCCCACCATGCAGCTGCATCACCTCGGCCACGAAGTTCAGCCCCAGCCCGGTGCTCTTGCGCCCGGTCGCGGGCCTTGGCAGCGAATAGAATCGCTCGCTCACCCGCTCCAGCGCATAGTCGGGAATGGCCGGCCCCTGGTTGAACAGGCTCAGCGCCACCCGCTCGCCTGCAGGCTCCAGGGCAAAGGCCAACACGCCTTGCCGCGGGGTGAAGTCCAAGGCGTTGTCCAGCAGGTTGGCCAGGGCCTGGCGCATCAGGAACGGGTCGCACAGCAGCCTGGCGCTGGCCGGTATGGCCTGGCGCACCCGTACCCCTGCCGCCTCGATACGCGCGCCCTGGGCCAGCAGCAGCTCCTCCACCAGCCCCGCCAGCGGCACCTGCTGCTGGTCCTCCAACGCCTGCATCTGTTCGACCCGGGCCAGGTTGAGCAGGCGCTCGATCATCTGCTGCAAGCGCTCGCTTTCGCGTTCGATATTGCCGGCGAAACGCGCCCGCTGCGCATCCGTCATCTCGCCCTGCAACAGCTCGGAGGCCCCGCGTATCGCCGCCAGCGGGCTTTTCAGCTCATGGGTGAGGGTGTGCACATAGCGCTCGACATAGGCCTTGCCCTCCAGCTGCGTGCGCATGCGTTCCACCGCCGTGGCCAGTTGCAGCAGCTCGCCGCCCTTGTAGTGCGGCAAGGCGGCGCGCTCGCCGGCGCTGACCGCCTGGGCGTAGTGGGTGAGCCGGCGCAGCGAGCGGGTCAGCCACCATGACAGCGCCGCGCCGACCAGCAAGCCGAGCACGATCAGGCCCAGGCCCAGGCTCAGCAGGCGCTGCTCGGAACGGTCGATGTAGGGTTGCAGCGAACTGTTGGGCTTGGCCACGGTGACCACGCCGATGACCCGGCCCTGATCGAGTATCGGCGCCGCCACATGCATCACCGAGGTGCTCTCGTCGTCCGGGTCGCTGCGGGTCGAGCGCGCGCCGTACTGGCCGCGCAGGGTCAGGTAGACATCGTTCCAGCGCGAGTAGTCCTTGCCCAGGTCCTGGCCGGTGGAGTCGAGCAGTACCCTGCCATTGGCGTCGGTCACATAGATGCGGTGGCTGACCTGGTTCTTCGCCAGCCCCCAGATCTGCGCGCTGGGGCGGCGTTCGCCATAGGCCTTGAGCACCTGGGCCAGGCGGCTCTGGCCCAGGGTGCCGCGCTTGACGTCGTCGCGCAGGATCTCCGCCAGCAGGTTGGCGGTGTCCACCAGGGTCTCCTCGGACGACTGGCGCACCACCGGGCGAATCTGCTCGCGCACGGTGTTGAGCAGGAAATAGCCCGCCAGCCCGACGAACAAGAAGTACACCAGGAAGATCCGGATCCCCAGGCGCATCAGGCCTGTTCCGGGCTGTAGCTGTAGCCCAGGCCGCGGTGGGTCTGGATCGGCTCGGCGTCGGCGGCCACCTGGCGCAGCTTGGCGCGCAGGCTCTTGATATGGCTGTCGATGGTGCGCTCGTAGCCCACGTCCGAGGCCACGCCCAGGCCATCGAGCAACTGTTCGCGGCTGAACACCCGCCGCGGCTGTTCGAGCAGGCTTTGCAGCAGGCGGAACTCATGGCGGGTCAGGGCCAGCGGCTGGTTGCGATAGACGATGCGCATGGCCAGGGTGTCGAGCTGGAAAGGCGCCGCCGGTTCGAGCGGCTCGGGCCGCGGTGCCATGCGCTTGAGGATCGCCCGCACCCGCGCGGCCACCTCGCGGGGGCTGAACGGCTTGACCACGTAGTCGTCGGCGCCGATTTCCAGGCCCAGCACCCGGTCGATCTCGGCATCGCGGGCGCTGAGGAACATCACCGGC
The DNA here is from genome assembly GCF_024126635.1 of Pseudomonas sp. VA159-2. Lineage (NCBI taxonomy): Bacteria > Pseudomonadati > Pseudomonadota > Gammaproteobacteria > Pseudomonadales > Pseudomonadaceae > Pseudomonas > Pseudomonas sp. VA159-2. The sequence goes on from NZ_JAMYBV010000004.1 coordinate 131,993, forward strand.
ACTTCGCTGAAGCGGCGCAACTGGCGGCAGGTTTCGAAGCCACTGATATCGGGCAGGCCGATGTCGAGGATCACCAGGTCGGCCGGGCGCAGGCGCTGCTGCTCGACGGCGGCGCTGCCCAGGTTCACCCACTCGGTGCTGTGGCCATCGGCCTGCAGGGCAAAGATCAGGGTGTCGGCGATGGCGGATTCGTCTTCGACGATGAGGATATGGGGCATCTGAGCGGCAAGCCTCGAGCTACAAGCTGCAAGTGAAAGCGGATCGCGGCAACTTACACCGATCCGCCGTTTCTTGCAGCTTGTCGCTCGATGCTTGCAGCTACTGCATCAGCAGCCGGGGTTGCCCGCCGTGAACTTCTCGCGCGGATCCACCGCCGCCTTGAACTTGCGCAGGGCCTTGGAGCCGATCAACAGCGGGTAGCGGAAGTTGCTGCGGTCGACCAGGTTGACCTCCACGGTGCGCTTTACATCGCCCAGGCACATTTCCAGGTCGATCACCGGGCGATGCGAGAGCGCTGGCGCCTCTTCCTCGTCTTCTTCATCGGCGCGGTTCTTGATTTTGCTGATGCGCGACACTTCGTGCTCGTAGACCTTGTCGCTGGCACCCTCGGTGGCCAGGCGGAAGCGCACCCATTCGTTGCCGTCGCGGTTGAACATCTCGATGTCCTTGGCCGACAACGAGGCCGTCCAGGCGCCTGTGTCCATCTTGGCTTTGAGGGTTTGGCCGATTTCCGGCAGCTTGATGTTCTCGTATCGACCGTAGATCGTCGGTTCGGCGGCCATGACCGGCAGCGCCACAAGGGACAGCAGGGCAAGCAGGGATTTCACAGGCGTGGCTTCCTTGAGAGGGGTCAGTGCTTAGACTGCATGAGCAGGATAGGTTCGTTGCCACAGGGTAAACAACACAATGTGAAACATTTGTTCCAGTTAATGGGCCTACGACGTTTGGCGTAGGCCGCTGCCCTGCTTATCATTGCCAACCGTTCACCTCACACAACAAGAGTTTCCTTATGCGTCGCCTGCTGACCGGCATCCTCACCCTCACCCTGCTGCTGCTCAACACCCTGGTGCTGATCGGCCCGCTGCTGGTCTTCGCCCTGCTCAAGCTGGTCTTGCCCGGCCGGGGCCGCGACTACGCCTCGGCGGCGGTGATGTGGATCGCCGAAACCTGGTCGGAAATCGACAAGGCCATCTTCGCCCTGTGCATCCCCACCCAGTGGGACATCCGCGGCGTCGACAAACTGCGCCAGGACACCTCCTACCTGTGCGTCAGCAACCACCAGACCTGGGTCGACATCCCCGCGCTGATCGAAAGCCTCAACCGCCGGGTGCCGTTCTTCAAGTTCTTCCTCAAGAAGGAACTGATCTGGGTGCCGCTGCTGGGCCTGGCCTGGTGGGCGCTGGACTACCCGTTCATGAAGCGCTACAGCAAGGCCTTCCTCGACAAGCACCCCGAGCTCAAGGGCACCGACCTGGAAATCACCAAGGCTGCCTGCGAGCTGTTCAAGCGCCAGCCGGTGACCGTGGTCAACTACCTCGAAGGCACCCGCTTCACCGAGGCCAAGCGCGCGCAGCAGCAATCGCCCTACCGCCACCTGCTCAAGCCCAAGGCCGGCGGCGTGGCCTTCGTCTTGGCGGCGCTGGGCGAGCAACTGGACGCGCTGCTGGACGTGACCATCGTCTATCCCGGCGAGCAGGCGCCGGGGTTCTGGGCGCTGCTCAACGGCAGCATCAGCCGGGTGATCATCGACATCCGCGTGCGCGAGCTGGACCCGGCGCTGTGCGCGGGCGATTACGAGAACGACCCGGCGTTCCGCCAGGCCGTGCAGGCGTGGGTCAACCAGCTGTGGCTGGACAAGGACCAGCGTATCGAGCAACTGCGCGCCGAGATGCGCTGAAGCCACACGCGGCCCTTTCGCGACACAAGGCCGCTCCTACAATGTCGGCGTCAGGCATTTATACCGAAGGCTGGCTCAACGGCGCAGGGGTGTTCCACAAGCTCCCCAGGTTCTGCAGCAACGACCCGGCAATCCCCTGCTGCCCCAGGTATTGCAGGATCAGCGGCGCAAACTGGCCAATCATGCCGGTGTCCATGCCCAGCGCCTTGAACGCATTGTCCAGGTCGCCGCGGTTCTCCACCTGATTGCCCAGGGCGTTGCTCAACGCCGGGGCGGTCTTGTCGTTACCCAGCAACTGCCCCAGGCCACTCAGGCCGCCCAGGCCATTGGCCCCGGACAAGAGGTCCAGGCCCGGCACGGCCTTGCTCAGCTGGCCATAGTCGTCGCTGCTCAGGTTGTTGCGCGCCAGCCCCAGCATCGCCCCGGCACCGCCCACGGCCTGCTCGGGGGTGATCTTCAACTCGCTGCCCAAGGTATTGAGCAGGTTGGCCTGGGCCGCGGGGGCCTGGACCTGGCCGCCGTGCTGCGGGGTCTGCGCGGCGGACACCGCATTGGCGACATCGCTCAGGTTAAAGGCGAACACCGGGCTTGCGGCCAGGGTCATCAGGGTTGCCAGGGTGAGTGCTTTCATCGGGAGGGACCTCGGTCGGCCGGAATGGCCGGGAAACGAGGCATATGACTGGCGCGCCGAAGCTTTGTTCCGGGCCGGCCATCGCCCGGCAAGCCCCCCGCCAGGAGGAGGCTTGCCGGCGAACGCGCTTAGGCGGCGCTGAAGGTCCTGTGCGGGTCGATGACGAATTTCTTCGGCACGCCGGCATCGAACTCACCATAGCCTTCCGGCGCCTGGTCGAGGCTGATCACCTGCACCCCCACCACTTCGGCGATGTTGATGCGGTCCCACATGATCGCCTGCATCAGCTGGCGGTTGTACTTCATGGTCGGGGTCTGGCCGGTGTGGAAGCTGTGCGACTTGGCCCAGCCCAGGCCGAAGCGGATGCTCAGCGCGCCGATCTTGGCGGCAGCGTCCACCGCGCCCGGGTCTTCGGTCACGTACAGGCCTGGGATGCCGATCTTGCCGGCGACACGGGTCACCTGCATCAGCGAGTTGAGCACGGTGGCCGGGGCCTCGTGCTTGGCGCCTTCATGGCCATGGCCACGGGCCTCGAAACCGACCGCGTCAACGGCGCAGTCCACTTCCGGCTCGCCGAGGATGTCGACGATCTGCTCGTGCAGCGGCGTGTCCTTGGACAGGTCGACCACTTCGAAGCCCTGGGCCTTGGCGTGGGCCAGGCGGGCCGGGTTGAGGTCGCCGACGATCACGCAGGCGGCGCCCAGCAGGCGGGCGGACGCGGCGGCGGCCAGGCCGACCGGGCCGGCACCGGCGACATACACGGTGCTGCCTGGGCCAACGCCCGCGGTGACGGCGCCGTGGTAGCCGGTGGGCAGGATATCCGACAGGCAGGTCAGGTCGCGGATCTTGGCCATGGCCTTGTCGCGGTCGGGCAGTTTCAGCAGGTTGAAGTCGGCATAGGGCACCAGCACGTACTCGGCCTGGCCGCCCGTCCAGTCGCCCATGTCGACGTAGCCATAGGCGCCACCGGCGCGGGCCGGGTTGACGGTAAGGCACACGCCGGTGTGCATCTCCTTGCACGAACGGCAGCGGCCGCAGGCCACGTTGAACGGCACCGAGACCAGGTCGCCGATTTTCAGGCGCTCGACGTCACGCCCCATTTCGACGATTTCACCGGTGATCTCGTGGCCCAGCACCAGGCCGACCTGGGCGGTGGTGCGGCCGCGGACCATGTGCTGGTCGGAGCCGCAGATGTTGGTGGAGACCACCTTGAGGATGACACCGTGCTCGATCTTCTTGCCGCGCGGGTCTTGCATCTTGGGGTAGTCGATCTTCTGCACCTCGACCTTGCCCGCGCCGAGATACACCACTCCACGGTTACCAGACATGCTCTTACCTCGCTTGATTTGTATTTATGCAGCGGTGGTGGAAAGCGCCGCCGATTCCGTGGGCGGCCTGTGTTACTGGATTGAGGGGGATTGTGGGCTGGATGGGCGGTGGGGCGGTGACTGGATGCGACAGGGGGATGTCTTTTTGCGGCAGGCAAAAACTGGGGCCGCTTTGCGGCCCTTTCGCGACACAAGGCCGCTCCTACAGGACTGTGCGATCCCCTGTAGGAGCGGCCTTGTGTCGCGAAAGGGCTGCGCAGCAGCCCCGGCACTCGATCAGAGAACGACAGTGCGATTGGCGTTGAGGAACACCCGCCGCTCGATGTGGTACCCCACCGCCCGCGCCAAGGTCAGGCACTCGATATCCCGCCCCTTGGCAATCAGGTCCTCGGGGTAGTGGCTATGGTCCACCACCTCGACGCCCTGGGCGATGATCGGCCCTTCGTCCAGGTCGTTGTTGATGTAGTGCGCCGTGGCGCCGACCATCTTCACGCCCTTGTTGTAGGCCTGGTGATACGGCTTGGCGCCCTTGAACCCCGGCAGCAACGAGTGGTGGATGTTGATCGCCCAGCCATCCAGGCGCCGGCACAGCTCCGGCGACAGCACCTGCATGTAGCGGGCAAGAATGACCAGCTCGGCACCACTCTGCTCGATCACCTGCAACACCTTGCGCTCCTGGGCCGGCTTGTCGTTGGGGTCGAGGGCGAAGTGGTAGTAGGGAATCTTGTGCCAGTGCGCCAGGGGCTCGAGGTCGGGGTGGTTGGAGACCACCGCGACCACCTCCATGGCCAGCTGGCCGATACGCTGGCGGTACAGCAGGTCGTTCAGGCAGTGGTCGGCCTTGGACACCATGATCACCACCTTGGGCCGGTGGTTGGGCGCGGTGAGCTCGAAGGCCATGCCGAAGGCTTCGCTGCGCTCGGCCAGGCCTGTGCGAAAACCGTCTTCGTCGAAAGCGTCCGGGGCACGGAACTCCACGCGAATGAAGAATCGCCCCGACAGCCGGTCGTCGAAGGAATGGTGCTCGGTGACATAGCAGCGCTGCTCGTACAGGTGACGCGTCACCACATCGACCGTGCCGAGCATGCTCGGGCAGTCGGCGGTGAGAATCCAGGTGTCCGGTGCCCGACTCATGGTGCTGCTCCTTAGGCTTCGATGGCCAGACCGTACTCGGCCGACGCGTCCTGCAGCCACAGCCACCAGTAGTCGGAGAAGCTGCGGCGAATCATCAGTTCCCAGGTGTCCTCGGCGGTGCGGCGGATCACCAGTTGCGACTTGGCGAACACCGTGCCGACGGCCTTGCCCACCGGGAAGTTGTTCGGGTGCACATCATAGCTGGTGGATTTCATCAGCACATCGCGCACGTTGGGGCCGCGCAGTTCGAGCAGGGTCTGCCCGCCACTGACGTTGACCACCTGGACATGCTGGCCGTCGAGGGCGTCGCGCAGCTTCTGCTCGACGGCGAACTCCTGGCCGCCGGGGACGATCAGCAGGTACTCGTCAGGGCCCATCCACTGCAGCGACATCTCGCCGTTGGCGACCACGGTCAGGGCCACCGGCAGTTCCAGGCCCAGGGCCTTGTGCACGGCGCCAGCGAAGGCCGGATCATGGCCATCGCCACGCAGGGTCAGGTGGCCGAGGAATTTCTTTTCGCGCAGGGTCACGCCTGCGTTCTTGCGGCCCTTGCCGACCAGGCTGGCCAGGTCGGCGTGGTGCAGCGGCGACTGGGCCTTGGCGTTGGAGCCGGGGTTTTGCTGGAAGACGTTGATAGCGCTCATGTGGTACCTGCCTTGAATTCTTGTTCGTCGATACGACGCAGCGTGGTGGTGGCTCAGGGCCTTGTTCGCCGGCAAGCCGGCTCCTACAAGAACAGCGTTGAACCTGTAGGAGCCGGCTTGCCGGCGAACAGGGCCTGGCTTGCCTCCACAGCCCCCGGAATCAAACGTTCTGCCGCTCACCCTTCGGATCGAAGAACACCGAAGACACGATCTCGGCCTCGATCACGCTGCCGTCGGCCTGCGGCGAATACACCCGCTCGCCCAGGCGCTTGAGGCCACCCTTGACCACGCCCATGGCGAACGAATAGCCCAGGGAGTTGGCCGCATAGCTGGAGGTGACATGGCCGACCATGTCCATCGGGATCGGCTGCTTGGGGTCGAACACCAGCTGGGCGCCCTCGGGCAGCCAGACGTTCGGGTCCACGGGCTTCAGGCCCACCAGCTGCTTGCGGTTCTCGCGGGTGGTGTCCTCGCGGTTCATGCCGCGCAGGCCGATCCACGAGAAGGCCTTGTTGCGGCCCACGCACCAGCTCATGTTGAGGTCGTCCGGGGTCATCGAGCCGTCGGTGTCCTGGCCGACGATGATGAAGCCCTTCTCGGCGCGCAGCACGTGCATGGTCTCGGTGCCGTAGGGGGTCAGGTTGTATTTTTTACCCGCCTCGACGATCTGTTCCAGCACGCCCATGGCGTAGTTGGCCTGCACGTTGATCTCGTACGACAGCTCGCCGGTGAACGAGATACGGAACACCCGCGCCGGCACGCCGCCGACCAGGCCTTCCTTCCAGCTCATGAACGGGAAGCCGTCCTTGTCCAGGTCGATATCGCTGACCTCGGCCAGCAGCTTGCGGCTGTTGGGGCCGGACAGGGTCATGGTCGCCCAATGGTCGGTGACCGAGGTGAAGTACACCTTCATTTCTGGCCACTCGGTCTGGTGGTACAGCTCCAGCCATTGCAGCACGCGGGCCGCACCGCCGGTGGTGGTGGTCATGATGAAGTGGTTGTCGCCGACGCAGGCGGTGACGCCGTCGTCGAAGACCATGCCGTCTTCCTTGCACATCAGGCCGTAGCGGGCCTTGCCCACGTCGAGCTTGGTCCAGGCGTTGGTGTAGATGCGGTTGAGGAACTCTCGGGCATCCGGGCCCTGGATGTCGATCTTGCCCAGGGTCGAGGCGTCCAGCAGGCCGACGCTGTCACGCACCGCCTTGCATTCGCGGGCCACGGCGCTGTGGATATCTTCGCCCGGCTTGGGGAAGTACCACGGGCGCTTCCACTGGCCGACGTCCTCGAACTCGGCGCCGTTCTTGACATGCCAGGCATGCAGCGCGGTGAAGCGCACCGGCTCGAACAGGTGGCCGCAGTGCCGGCCCGCCACCGCGCCGAAGGTCACCGGCGTGTAGTTGGGGCGGAACATGGTGGTGCCCATTTCCGGGATGCCTATTCCCAGCGAACGGGCGGCGATGGCCAGGCCGTTGATGTTGCCCAGCTTGCCCTGGTCGGTGCCGAAGCCCAGCGCGGTGTAGCGCTTGACGTGCTCGACCGACTCGAAGCCTTCGCGGGTGGCCAGTTCGATGGCGGCGGCGGTGACGTCGTTCTGCTGGTCGACGAACTGCTTGGGCGCACGGGCAGTGCCTTTGTCGTGGGGCACCTGGAACAAGGCCACGGTGGCCTCTTCCTTGCGCGCCAGGGTTTTCGGCAGCGTACCGACGCTGGCCTTGAAGCCGGCCTCGGTGGCGGCGCGCACACCGCCTTCGAAGCCGTCGGCGATCACATCGCCCAGGGCATAGACGCCATTCACGCCACCGACGCACACGCGCTTCTGCGGCGCATCGCCGGGCACGAAGCCAAGGATGTCTTCACGCCACACCGGGCGGCCGCCCAGGTGCGAAGCCAGGTGCACCACCGGGCTGTAGCCGCCGGAGGTGGCGATCAGGTCGCACTCGAGGGTTTCACCGGGGCTGGTGACCTTGTGCGCCTGCACATCGATGGCCGCCACCCGGGCGCCAGTCACGTGCTTGCTGCCCTTGGCCTCGATCACCGCGCTGGAGGTGAGGATGCGGATGCCCTTGGCGCGCGCTTCTTCGACCAGCGAGCCACGCGGGTTGTGACGGGCATCGGCGATGGCCACCACTTGCAGGCCGGCGTCGTGCCAGTCCAGCGCGGCGCGGTAGGCGTGGTCGTTGTTGGTCGACAGCACCAGCTTGCGGCCCGGGGCCACGCCATAGCGGCGCACATAGGTGGACACGGCGCCGGCCAGCATGTTGCCCGGCAGGTCGTTGTTGCCATACACCAGCGGCCGCTCGTGGGCGCCCGCGGCCAGCACCACCCGGTTGGCACGCACGCGGTGCACGCGCTGGCGTACCTGGCCGATGGGCGCGCGGTCGCCCAGGTGGTCGGTGAGGCGCTCGTGGATGGTCAGGAAGTTGTGGTCGTGGTAGCCGTTGACCGTGCTGCGCGGCAGCAAGGTGACTTCCGGCAGGGTCTCCAGCTCGGCCACCACGGCATTGACCCAATCGGCGGCCGGCTTGCCGTCGAGGGTCTCGCGGCTGTCGAGCAAGGTACCGCCGAATTCTTCCTGCTCATCGGCGAGGATCACCCGCGCACCGCTGCGCGCCGCAGCCAGCGCCGCCGCCAGGCCGGCAGGGCCGGCGCCGACGATCAGCACGTCGCAGTGCTGGTTCATGTAGTCGTAGCTGTCCGGGTCGTTCTGCAGCGGCGCGCGACCGAGGCCTGCGGCCTTGCGGATGTACTTCTCGTAGGTCATCCAGAACGACTTGGGATACATGAAGGTCTTGTAGTAGAACCCGGGCGGCATCATGCTGCCGCCGACCTTGCCGATGATGCCCATCATGTCGTTGTTGACGTTCGGCCAGCCGTTGGTGCTGGTGGCGACCAGGCCGGCATACAGCGCCTGCTGGGTGGCGCGCACGTTGGGGATCTGGGTGGCTTCGCTGGCGCCGATCTGCAGGATCGCGTTCGGCTCCTCGGTGCCGGCGGCGATGATCCCGCGCGGGCGCGAATACTTGAAGCTGCGCCCGACGATATCCACGCCGTTGGCCAGCAGCGCGGCGGCCAGGGTATCGCCGGCATAGCCCTGATAGGTCTTGCCGTTGAAGGTGAAGTTCAGCACCTTGCTGCGGTCGATGCGGCCGCCACTGGCGAGGCGATAGGTCTGGCTCATACTTTTTCCCCTTGGCCCTTGGCGGTCGCTGGCGCGGTGCTCTGTTTCGAGGCGGCGGTCACCTGCGGCTTTTCGCCGATCTTGTAGGTTTCCAGCACCTCGTAGGTCACCGTGTCACGGGTGACGTTGAAGTACTGGCGGCAGCCGGCAACGTGGTCCCACAGCTCGTGGTGGATACCGCGCGGGTTGTCGCGGAAGAACATGTAGGTGCCCCACTCCTCGTCGGAGCAGGCGTTCGGGTCCAGCGGGCGGGCGATGTGGGCCTGGCCAGACGCGTGGAACTCTTCCTCGGAGCGCAGCTCGCCGCAGTGGGGACAGAAGATTTGCAACATGACGGTTGTCTCCGGGTCAGTGGGCGACGGCAGCGGCGCCGTGTTCGTCGATCAGCGCACCGTTGTAGAAACGGTCGATGGAGAAAGGCGCGGCCAGCGGGTGCATCTCGCCCTTGGCCAGGCTCGCGGCGAACACGTTGCCCGAGCCCGGGGTGGCCTTGAAGCCGCCGGTACCCCAGCCGCAGTTGAAGAACATGTTCTTCACCGGGGTCTTGGAAATGATCGGGCAGGCGTCGGGGGTGGTGTCGACGATGCCGCCCCATTGGCGGTTCATGCGCACCCGGGAGAGGATCGGGAACATCTCGACGATCGCCTGCAAGGTGTGTTCGATGATCGGGTAGGAGCCGCGCTGGCCGTAGCCGACCCAGCCGTCGATACCGGCACCGATCACCAGGTCGCCCTTGTCGGACTGGCTGATGTAGCCGTGCACGGCGTTGGACATGATCACGCTGTCGATGATCGGCTTGATCGGCTCCGACACCAGGGCTTGCAGAGGGTGCGACTCCAGCGGCAGGCGGAAACCGGCCAGCTTGGCCATGTGTCCGGAATTACCGGCGGTGACCACGCCGACGCGCTTGGCGCCGATGAAGCCCTTGTTGGTCTCGACGCCGATCACCGCGCCGTTCTCTTTGCGGAAACCGATCACCTCGGTCTGCTGGATCAGGTCCACGCCCAGGGCGTCGGCGGCGCGGGCGAAGCCCCAGGCCACGGCATCGTGGCGGGCCACGCCGCCACGGCGCTGCACGGTGGCGCCAAGGATCGGGTAGCGGGTGTTCTTCGAGCAATCCAGGTACGGGATCTCGGCCGCCACCTGCTCGGTGCGAATCAGCTCGCCGTCCACGCCGTTGAGGCGGTTGGCATTGACCCGGCGCTCGGAGTCGCGGATGTCCTGCAGGGTGTGGCACAGGTTGTAGACGCCGCGCTGGGAGAACATCACGTTGTAGTTGATGTCCTGCGAGAGCCCTTCCCACAGCTTCATGGCGTGTTCGTACAGGTGCGCCGACTCGTCCCACAGGTAGTTGGAACGCACGATGGTGGTGTTGCGCGCGGTGTTGCCGCCGCCCAGGTAGCCTTTCTCGATCACCGCCACGTTGGTGATGCCGTGTTCCTTGGCCAGGTAGTAGGCAGTGGCCAGGCCATGGCCGCCACCGCCGACGATGACCACGTCGTAGACCTTCTTCGGCGTTGGCGTGCGCCACATGCGCTGCCAGTTCTCGTGGTGGCTGAGGGAGTGCTTGAAGAGGCCGAAGCCTGAATAACGTTGCATGGTGTTCTGCTCCACTCAGCGGTAGACCGGGAAGTCGGCGCACAGCGCGGCGACGTTCTTGGCCACATCGGCCTCGACATCGGCGTCGCCCAGGTTGTCCAGTACATCGCAGATCCAGCCGGCCAGCGCCACGCATTGGGCGACCTTGAAGCCACGGGTGGTGACGGCTGGGGTGCCGATGCGCAGGCCCGAGGTGACGAACGGCGACTGCGGGTCGTTGGGCACGGCGTTCTTGTTGACGGTGATATGGGCGCGGCCCAGGGCGGCGTCGGCGTCCTTGCCGGTCAGGCCCTGGCGGATCAGGCTGACCAGGAACAGGTGGTTGTCGGTGCCGCCGGAAACCACGTCGTAACCGCGTTCGATGAACACCTGGGCCATGGCCTGGGCGTTTTCGATGACTTGTTTCTGGTAGCTCTTGAACTCAGGCTCCAGCGCTTCCTTGAAGCACACCGCCTTGGCAGCGATCACGTGCATCAACGGGCCGCCCTGGGCGCCAGGGAACACCGCGGCGTTGAGCTTCTTCTCGATCTCTTCGTTGGCCTTGGCCAGGATCAGGCCGCCACGTGGACCGCGCAGGGTCTTGTGGGTGGTGGTGGTGACCACGTCGGCGAATGGAATCGGATTGGGGTACAGGCCAGCGGCAACCAGGCCGGCAACGTGGGCCATGTCGACGAACAGCAGCGCACCGACCTTGTCGGCGATCTGGCGAAAACGTGGGAAATCGAGGGTTTTCGAGTAGGCCGAGAAACCGGCGACGATCATCTTCGGCTTGTGCTCGACGGCCAGGCGCTCGACTTCGTCGTAGTCGATCAGGCCGGTATTGGTGTCGATACCGTATTGAACGGCGTTGTACAGCTTGCCCGAGGACGACACCTTGGCGCCGTGGGTCAGGTGGCCGCCGTGGGCCAGGCTCATGCCCAGGATGGTGTCGCCGGCTTGCAGCAAGGCCAGGTACACGGCGCCGTTGGCCGAGGAGCCGGAGTGCGGCTGGACGTTGGCATAGTCGGCGCCGAACAGCTGCTTGGCGCGCTCGATGGCCAGCGCCTCGACCTTGTCGACGTGCTCGCAGCCGCCGTAGTAGCGCTTGCCCGGGTAGCCCTCGGCGTACTTGTTGGTCAGGCCGCTGCCTTGGGCCTGCATCACGCGCTTGCTGGTGTAGTTCTCCGAAGCGATCAGCTCGATGTGATCTTCCTGACGTTGTTCTTCGGCATTCATCGCCGCCAGCAGTGCGTCGTCGTAACCCTGGATCTGGTCTTGCTTGCTGAACATCGTGTATCTCCCGGCAGCGATCGTTTCTTGTCTAGTGAGGGTCTTCTCACCCTTTGCGCCGATGGTATGACCGGGCCGGGGGGCACAGATGCCTGCGCGCGCCTTGCAATGGCGCGTTTACGACATTGGCCTGCAAGCGTCGCATAGACCTGCAGGCGCCAGCCTTGCTGGCGCACCGATGTGCCTGCCAGAGCAAGGCTGGCGCCTACCGGTAAGCGTCGTGACCTGTATAGGCAACCGCTGAATCGATGGTTTAGAGTGCGTGCCTGCGTCGTACAAAAGGACAGGCGTCATGACCGACAACAATCAACAATTCGCCAGCGACAACTACTCCGGCATCTGCCCCGAAGCCTGGGCCGCCATGGAAAAGGCCAACCAGGGCCACGAACGCGCCTACGGCGACGACCAGTGGACCGAGCGCGCCGCCGAGTACTTCCGCAAGCTGTTCGAGACCGACTGCGAGGTGTTCTTCGCCTTCAACGGCACCGCCGCCAACTCCCTGGCCCTGGCCTCGCTGTGCCAGAGCTACCATAGCGTGATCTGCTCCGAGACCGCCCACGTCGAGACCGACGAATGCGGCGCGCCGGAGTTCTTCTCCAACGGCTCCAAACTGCTCACCGCGCCCAGCGTCAACGGCAAGCTGACGCCGCAATCGATCCGCGAAGTGGCGCTCAAGCGCCAGGACATCCACTACCCCAAGCCACGCGTGGTCACCCTCACCCAAGCCACTGAAGTGGGCAGCGTGTATCGCCCCGACGAGCTCAAGGCGATCAGCGCCACCTGCAAGGAACTGGGCCTGAACCTGCACATGGACGGCGCGCGCTTCAGCAACGCCTGCGCGTTCCTCGGCTGTTCGCCGGCCGAGCTGACCTGGAAGGCCGGCGTCGACGTGCTGTGCTTCGGCGGCACCAAGAACGGCATGGCGGTGGGCGAGGCGATCCTGTTCTTCAACCGCGACCTGGCCGAGGACTTCGACTACCGCTGCAAGCAGGCCGGGCAACTGGCGTCGAAGATGCGCTTTTTGTCGGCACCATGGGTCGGGCTGCTGGAAGACGGCGCCTGGCTGCGCCATGGCCAGCACGCCAACCACTGCGCGCAGTTGCTGGCGTCGCTGGTGAGTGATTTACCGGAGGTGGAGCTGATGTTCCCGGTCGAGGCCAACGGGGTGTTCCTGCAGATGCCGGAGCATGCGCTGGAAGTACTGCGCAACAAGGGGTGGCGTTTCTACACCTTCATTGGCAGCGGTGGGGCGCGGTTCATGTGTTCGTGGGATACCCAGGAAGCCCGGGTGCGTGAGCTGGCGGCGGATATCCGCACCATCTTCGGCGCCTGATCCAATGCCGGGAGGGCTTCGCCCTCCTTTCGCGACACAAGGCTGCTCCTACACAAACACACCGCGCCCTGCAGGAGCGGCCTTGTGTCGCGAAAGGGCCGCAACGCGGCCCCAGCGGCCTAAAGCCTGAACCCACCCATCTGCCGCGCCAGGTCATCGGCCAGGCCACGCAATGCCTGGCATTGCTCTCGACACCCCTGCACTTCGCTGGCCGTCAGCCGCGCCAGGTCGGAAATCCCTTGCACGTTGCGGTTGATCTCCTCGGTCACCGCCGACTGCTCCTCGGTCGCCGTGGCCACCTGCTCGTTCATGCCGCTGATGCGCTCGACCTGGTCGGTGATCGCCCCCAGCGAAGCCCCGGTGCGCTGGCTCGACTCGACCCCGTTGCCAGTCGCCTCGCGCCCGGCCTGCATCGATGCCACCGCTGTGCCTGCACCGTGCTTGAGGCGCTGGATCATCTGCTGCACTTCGTCGGTGGAAAGCTGGGTACGCCGCGCCAGGGTGCGCACCTCATCGGCGACCACGGCGAAACCACGCCCCATCTCGCCGGCCCGAGCGGCCTCGATGGCGGCATTGAGCGCCAGCAGGTTGGTTTGTTCGGAAATGCTGCGGATCACCGCCAGCACCTCATCGATCGAGGCGACTTCGTCGGCCAGTTGCGCGACTGCCTCGGCGGCGCGGCCGATTTCCCCGGACATGCCTTCGATATTGTCGACCGAGCGCCGCACCACCTCCCGCGCCTGCAACGCCTCGTCGCGCGCCGCCTGCGAAGCGTGGGCGGCGGAGCCGGCGTTGCGGGCGATGTCCTGCACGGTCAGACCCATTTCATGCACGGCGGTGGCGACCATCTCGGTCATTTCCTGCTGGCGGCCCGAGCGCTCGGCGGTGTTGTCCACCACCTGGGTCACCTGTTCCACCGCCAGGTGCAGGCGCTCGGTGGTGCGCAGCACCTCGCCGATCAGCGCGCGCTGGCTGTCGAGGAAGCGGTTGAAGCCACGCGCCAGGTCACCCAGCTCGTCCTGGCGCGCATCGTCCAGGCGATGGCTGAGGTCGCCCGCGCCACTGCCGATCTGCACCAGCGCCGCGGTGACCTGGCGGATCGGCCGCACCAGGCCACGGGCCAGCAGCACCACCAGCAACAGCGAAAGCAGCGCCACCGCGCCGCCGATCAGGCAGGTCTGCCAGATCGCCTGGCGCGCCTGGGCATAGATTTCGGCCTCGGGGACCTCAGCCACCAGGGTCCAGTTGAGGTCGCGCAAGGGCAAGCCCAGGGCCAGGTAGTCCTCGCCATCACGCTGGAAACGGCTGCTGCGCAGGCCTTCACCTGCGGTCAGCACGGCCTTTGCCGCCGCGGCGTCCAACTGTTCGGCCAGTTGCCGCTTGCCGCTGTACTGCTGGTCGGGATGGACCTGGATCAAGCCATCGTTGCGTACCAGGAACACCTTGCCGTGCGCGCCGAAACTGAAGTCGTGGATCAGTTTCGACAGCTCGGTCATGCGCAGGCCCATGCCGGCCACGCCCACCAACTGGCCGGCCTTTTCCACGCGATAGTCGATGAACAGCGCCAGCTCACCGGTAGCGCCGTCGATATCGATGTTGATCAGGCGCTCGGCGCCGCTGTCGATGTAGCCGTAGAACCACTGGTCCTTGGGGTTGGCGCGGCTGAGGGTGCGATCCAGGCCTTTCTCGTTGTAGTAGTGGCCGCTGCCGGTGGAGACGAACAGGGTGGTGAAGGCGCCATTACGCTGCTTGGCGGTGTCGAGGTATTCGATGAAGCGCGGCAGTTCGGCGGGGGCTTCGCCTGCGGCCAGCCAGTCGCGCAACAGGGTGTTGCCGGCGATGTCCGCCGCAGCCACCAAGGGTTGCCCGAGCATGCGTTCGATATCGTTGCGTATGGCTTCGATGCTGGCCGGTAGCGCCGTGTCGAGCAGGTAGCGCTCGGTGAGGCGGTTGAGCGCCACCGTATAGATCACCACCACCACCAGGATGCTCGCCAGCAGGGCGGCGCCCATGCTCGCGATCAATTGCCACTGGATGCTTCGCCGCCAGATACGCATGCCCTTGCTCCCCGATAATTATTGTTTTTCGGGAAGTGTATACACTTAAGTATCCAGTTATTCCAGTGACCCGCGACAAGGCTTGGCGCGCCCAACGCTCCAGCAGGCAGGCCGAAAACAGCGTAGGAGCCGGCTTGCCGGCGAACACCGGCACAGCCGGTGCCATCCACCGCGGCGCCTGGTTCGCCAGCAAGGCTCCTACGGTTTAGCCGCGCGCAGGCGCGTCAGACGTCGGAGACGGCCTTGCTGATGGCATCGACCGTGGCGTCGATCTGCGCCTGGGTGCGCTCGAGGGTCTGGGCGTGCTCGCGTTGCAGCTCGATCTGCTTGGAGCACAGGTTCAGGGCCGCCAGCACCAGCAGCTTGTCGCCGATCAGGGTCGGGTAGTTGCGCTTGGTTTCGGCCAGGGCGACGTTGAGCATACGCACGGCCTGGGAGAGGGTTTCCTCCTGGCCTTCAGGCGCCTTGAGCGAATAGTCGTTGCCCAGGATCGACACGACGTTGACCGGCTGCGCTTGCAGTCTCATGCGTTCACGACACCCGCGCTGGCGCGCTCGACCAGGGCCTGGATGCGGGCGGCGGTGGCGCCGTGCTTCTCTTCCTGTTCCATCAGGGACAACTGCAGGCTGTCGTTCTCTTCCTTGGCTTGGGCCAATTCCTGGCTGAGGCTGGTGTTCTGTTCGCTCAGCTGGGCGTTTTTATGCATCAGGTCGCTGACCAGTTGCTCGAGTTGATTCAGGGAAGTTTCCAACATGCGTCTATCTCGGGTTGTTGCAGAGGGCGCACACGATAAGGAAAAACCTGCGCCCCCGCCATTAAATATAGGATTCAGGAAGTGTTTACCCGGTCAGGTTGACAGGCCAACCCCCACCTTGTTCCGACCTGGATCAACCGCTGGTCAGGAAAATAGATAGCTGGCTCACAGTTTCATCATTTCGGCCTCAAGACTCGGCGGTCACGACCGATAGCTCGGCAGGTCACTCTTAGTCGCATGGATCGCGGCACCTCATCTGCCTTGGAAACCGCCTCCATGTCCCTACGCAATATGAATATCGCGCCCCGCGCGTTGCTCGGTTTCGCCGTGATCGGCGTGCTGATGCTCGGCCTGGGTATCTTCTCGCTGATCCAGATGGGCAACATCCGCCAGGCTGGCGTGACCATCGAGCAAGTCAGCGTGCCCAGCATCAAGACCCTCGACGAACTGACCGCGCTGAACCTGCGCCTGCGCACCCTCTCCTACCGCCTGCTGCTCAACCGCGAGCCGGCCACCCAGCAGGAGACCCTGCGCCTGCTCGACGAGCGCAACGCGCAGATCGACAAGGCCCGTCGGGTCTACGAGCCGCTGGTCACCGCCGCCGACGAGAAGGCCGCGTTCGACCAGTACGGCCAGTTGCTCAATCAATACCGCCAGCTCGAGGCACGCATGCGCAGCCTGAGCCAGGCCGGCGACCTGGACGCCCTGCGTGACCTGCTCAACAGCGACCTGCTGGCCAACTCCGAGCAGATCAACAAGGTGATGGACACCCTGGTGCGCATCAACACCGACCAGACCGCCGACACCAACGCCGCCGCCGCCAGCCAGTACGCCGGCGCCTTCGCCCTGGTGATCGGCCTGCTGATCGCCGCCACCGTGCTGACCCTGCTGTTCGCCTTCCTGCTGACCCGCAGCATCGTCAAGCCCATCGAGGAAGCGCTCAAGGCCGCCGAGCAGATCGCCGAAGGCGACCTCACCCATACCATTCGCCCCGATGGCACCGACGAAGCCGCGCGCCTGCTGCAGGCCATGGCCAAGATGCAGGACAAGCTGCGCGACACCCTGCAGTTGATCGCCGGCTCCGCCACCCAGCTGGCCTCCGCCGCCGAGGAGCTGAACAGCGTCACCGACGAAAGCGCCCGTGGCCTGCAGCAGCAGAACAACGAGATCGAGCAGGCCGCCACCGCCGTCACCGAGATGACCAGTGCCGTGGAAGAAGTGGCGCGCAATGCCGTGAGCACCTCCGAGGCCTCCGGCGAGGCCAGCCGCTCGGCCGGCGATGGCCGCGACCTGGTGATGGAGACCGTGGGCGCCATCGAGCGCATGAGCGGCGACGTGCAGGCCACCGCCAAGCTGATCAGCCAGTTGGCCGAGCAGTCCCGTGACATTGGCAAGGTGCTCGATGTGATCCGTGGCCTGGCCGACCAGACCAACCTGCTGGCGCTCAACGCCGCGATCGAGGCCGCCCGCGCCGGTGAAGCCGGCCGTGGCTTCGCCGTGGTCGCCGACGAGGTGCGCGCCCTGGCCCACCGCACCCAGCAGTCCACCAGCGAGATCGAGCGGATGATCGGCAGCATCCAGGGTGGCACCGAGCAGGCCGTGGATTCGATGCGTACCAGCACCGAACGCGCCGAATCGACCCTGAACATCGCCCGGGGCGCGGGCCTGGCGCTGGACACCATCGCCGGCGCGGTAGCGCAGATCAACGAGCGCAACCTGGTGATCGCCAGCGCCGCCGAGGAGCAGGCCCAGGTGGCCCGCGAGGTGGACCGCAACCTGGTGAACATCAACGACCTGTCGGTGCAGAGCGCCACCGGTGCGCACCAGACCAGCGCCGCGAGCGCCGAGCTGTCGCGCCTGGCGGTTGACCTCAGCGGCCTGGTGTCGCGCTTTCGCACCTGAAAATGCTGGGGCCGCCTTGCGGCCCACCGCGGCTAAAGGCCGCTCCTACAAGGGAACGCGTATCCCGGTAGGAGCGGCCTTGTGTCGCGATGGGCCGCAAAGCGGCCCCCGACACGCTCGGATCAATACTCGATCCGCACATCCCCCTTCGGCACGCTGCAGCACGACAGGATGTAGCCCTCGGCCTCATCCTCCTCGGTAATCCCGCCGTTGTGCTCCATCGCCACCTCGCCGCCGAGCTTGAGCACCTTGCAGGTGCCGCAGATGCCCATGCCGCAGGCCTTGGGGATCATCAGCCCGACCTTGGCCGCCGCCGCATGCACGGTCTCGCCCGGGCCCACGCGAATGCTCTTGTCGCTGCCGACGAACTCCACCAGGTTGAGGTCGGCCACGTCCAGTTCCGGCGCATCGGCCGCCGCTTCGGCGTGCTCCACCGCATCGGCCTTGGCCTCCGGCGGCGTCGCGCCGAACGACTCCTCGTGGTAGTTCTTCATGTCGAAGCCGACCGCCTCGAGCATGCGCTTGACCGCGTTCATGTAGGGCGTCGGGCCACAGCAGAAGATCACCCGCTCCATGTAGTCTGGTGCGATCAGCTCCATCAGGCGCTGGTTGAGGTAACCGCGATAGCCCGCCCAAGGCTCGCCCAGGCCGTGCTTCTCGCAGACGATGTGCAGGCTGAAGTTGGGGATGCGCGAGGCCATCTGCTCCAGCTCGCGGTGGAAGATGATGTCTTTCGGCGAGCGCGCGCTGTGCACGAACACCATGTCGACATTGGCGTTGGTGTCGTAGAACCAGCGCGCCATGGACATCACCGGGGTGATGCCGACGCCACCGGACAGGTACAGCACCTTGCCCGCCGGGAAATCGATGGCGTTGAACAGCCCCACCGGCCCGTGCACCGGCAGCTCGGCGCCTTCGTGCATGGTGTCGTGGAGGAAGTTCGACACCAGCCCGCCCGGCACCCGCTTGACCGTGATCGAGAAGCTGTAGGGCACCGACGGCGAACTGGAGATGGTGTACGAACGCATTACCGGCTTGCCTTCGATCTCCAGCTCCAGGGTGACGAACTGCCCGGGCTTGAAGAAGAACATGATCGGCTGGTCGGCCATGAAGCAGAAGGTGCGCACGTCCCAGGTCTCCTGGATGACCTTGACGCAGCGCACGATATGGCGGCCATTGGCCCAGGTCTGGGTGGTGACCGGATTGAGGAAGGTATCGGACATGTTCATCTCCAGCAGCCGACTGTCGGCCTTTCTTATGGCTCCGATAATGCGCATCCCGCCGCCGCCGTACATTCCCATCCGCGACATCGGCGTGCTTATCGCGACCAGCCCCGCGCTACAGGGGCTGGCGCGTCGGAATTCGATTCGGCCATGTCGCCCATGGACATGGTCGTTTCAGTGCCCGAACGCACACTCCTCGGCAAAACCAACTGCTGTTTTCCACAGCAGGTAGCCTTGCGGCACAACAACAACGATTAGCCACCTTTTGCTGGCCGCACGCGGCCCCGAGGACCACACGATGGACGTCACCGCAACCCTGAGCCTGGGCGATCCACTGGAACCTGCACGCAAGGCCACCGCCGAGATGCTGCAGACCCGCGAGCGCACCTACTCGCTGCCGCAGCCGTTCTATTGCGACGAGCGCCTGTTCCAGATCGACATGCAGGAGATCTTCCATAAAGAGTGGCTGATCGCTGGCCTGGTGAGCGAGATCCCGGCCAAGGGCAACTACATCACCCTGCAGATCGGCAAGAACCCGGTCATCGTCATTCGCGGCGCCGAAGGCAAGGTGCACGCCTTCCACAACGTCTGCCGCCACCGCGGTTCGCGGTTGTGCGTCAGCGAGAAAGGCAAGGTGGCCAAGCTGGTCTGCCCTTACCACCAGTGGACCTACGAGCTCGACGGCCGCCTGCTGTTCGCCGGCACCGAGATGGGCGTCGACTTCGACATGAACCAGTACGGCTTGAAGCCGGTGAACGTGAAGGTGGCCGGTGGCTACATCTTCATCAGCCTGGCCGAGAACCCGCCGGCCATCGACGAGTTCCTCGCCACCCTGGACCACTACATGGAGCCGTACGACATGGAGAACACCAAGGTGGCGGTGCAGACCACCTTGATGGAAAAGGCCAACTGGAAACTGGTACTGGAAAACAACCGCGAGTGCTACCACTGCAACGGCTCGCACCCGGAATTGCTCAAGACCTTGCTGGAATGGGACGACACCAACGACCCGCGCGCCAGCCAGGAATTCAAGGACCACGTCGCCGCCTCGGCCGCAGCCTGGGAAGCCGAGAAGATTCCCTACCTGCACAAGAGCCATGGCCTGCGTAACCGCATCGTGCGCATGCCGCTGCTCAAGGGCACCGTGTCGATGACCATGGACGGCAAGGTGGCGTGCAAGAAGCTGATGGGCCGGATCAAGAACCCGGACCTGGGCTCGATGCGCATCCTGCACCTGCCGCATTCGTGGAACCACTGCATGGGTGACCATATGATCGTGTTCACCGTGTGGCCGATCAGTGCGCAGGAGACCATGGTCACCACCAAGTGGCTGGTGCACAAGGACGCGGTGGAGGGGGTGGACTACAACCCTGAGGACATGCGCAAGGTGTGGGACGCCACCAACGACCAGGACCGTCGCCTGGCCGAGGAGAACCAGCGCGGGATCAACTCCACGGCGTACCAGCCTGGGCCCTATTCGAAGACCTACGAGTTCGGCGTGGTGAATTTCATCGATTGGTACAGCCAGCGGTTGCTGAACAACCTCGGCGCGGAGCCAGCAGCTTATCTCAAGGAGATCAAGGCGCAGTAATCTGCGAACACTCCCAATCCCTTAGGAGCCAGCTTGCTGGCGAACCTCCTGCCTCCTGTTGGATTGGTTCGCCGGCAAGCCGGCTCCTACGGATTTGCGCATTGCCCGTAGGAGCCGGCTTGCCGGCGAACGTTCGCTGTTGTTACATCCTGCCTCGATAGCACCCACGCCTAAATGTGCTCGCCACCTAGACTTGCCCTGGTACCAGGGAGGTCCACCATGCGCATCGCACATGCTCACCGGCTGCGTACCGGACGCTACTCCGAAACCGGACGTCGCTACATCGTCACCAGCGTGGTACTGCACAGACAACCCATTTTTCTGGAGCTGCGCCTCGCCCGCGCACTCATCACCGAACTGCGCCTCGCCCACGAGCAACAATGGGCGCATAGCCTTTGCTGGGTTGTGATGCCTGATCACTTCCACTGGTTGATCGAACTGCGAGACACCGACCTTTCCGAGCTTATGCGCAAGGTCAAATCCAGAAGCACGCAGCGAATAAACCGCATAGCCTCCCGCCAAGGCCGCCTGTGGCAAAAGAACTTCCACGACCATGCCCTGCGCAAGGAACAAGACCTGCGCGCCACCGCCCGCTACATCGTCGCCAACCCACTACGCACCGGGCTCGTCACCACCCTGCGCCAATACCCCCACTGGGATGCCATGTGGCTTTGATCAAAAAACGATCAAACCCGTGTAGCCCGCAAGCCGCAAGGCCGCGCGCCATGCACAAACACTTTATCCACAGGTCCGCCAACAGCAATTGTGGAAACTGTCGCCCAGGGTGATTGATCAAATATTGATCAAAATGGTACAGCCCTCTGATTTAAAGGCCTGCAGGGGTAGCCGAACACCTTTTCCACAGGGTCGCCAACAGACTTTGTGAACGAATAGCCTGGACTCGCCAAAAATCTGTGGATAAGCCCTTAACCACCCGTAAACCTTTAACTTTCGGCAAAACGAAGAGCGATTGATCGTTTTTTGATCAATACGACACAGCCCAGTAAAATCGCGGCATACAGAACTAACCCAACATATTATCCACAGAGCGACCAACAGCGATTGTGAGTAATGTCAGCCCCCAGTCACCAGGCCAAATAAAAAAGCCACGGAGAGTGCCGTGGCTAGTATTGAACAAAAATTGGTCAACCCTTTGCAGGCCGCGAAAATAAAGGCCTACAGCAACAGGCAAACACTTTATCCACAGATCGGCCAACAGTTTATGGGCAAAACCGCTCAGCGCAGCACCCCCTCCTCCACCAGCAGCTTGAGGATCGCCTCGGCACCTTCCTGTGGCGAAACATCCTTGAGCACCTTGCCACCGCCGCCACTGGCCTTAGCCGTCGCCGCCTTCATGCGGTCGGCGCCACTCTTGGCCTTGATCACCTTCAGCCGCTTGGGCCGGGGCCGCGCCGGCTGCAAGGCCTGCGCGCCCATTACCGGGTCGTCCACCACCACCACGTTGCGCGCCGCCAGCACACCCCGGCGCGCCGGCCCGAACGCGCTTTGCCGAGGCTTGGGCGCAGCGTTATCCACAGTCGCCAACAACGGCAAGCGCACTTTCAGGCGGCGACGCTGACCCCGTGGCAAGGCCTGCAAGACCTGGGCAGTGCCATTGTCGATGGATTCCACCTCAGCCAGGCCCACCACCAGCGGCCAGCCAAGCTTCTCGGCGAGCAGGAACGGCAGCATGCCCGAGCCCTCGCCCGTTTCGGCCTGGCTGCCGGCCAGTACCAGCTGGGCCCCGGCATCGCGCAGGTAGTCGCCGAGCACGCCCAGCACGTCGGCGCCAGCGGGCTGCTCGAGCACATCCAGGTGCGCCAGGCCCATCCCCAGGTAACCCCGCAGCGCCTCCTCACGCGGATCGCCGGCATGCACCACCTGCAAGTTATCCCCAGCCAGCTGCAAGCCCAGCTCCACCGCCCGGGCATCCTGCTCGGCGCGACGCGCGCGGCCGGAGCTGGGGTGGGCGCCTATGGACACCAGGCTGATGACTTTCGTACTCATGCTCACGCCCCTATGCCGCGTCGCGCTGGCCGCCGCTGCGGAAGTTGTCCACAGCCTCGATCAGTGCCTGGAGAATCGCCGAGCTGTCGCCAATCACCGACAGGTCGGCCCGTTTGATCATGTCGCAGCCTGGGTCCAGGTTGATCGCCACCACCTTGTCGCAGGCGCCGATGCCTTGCAGGTGCTGGATGGCGCCGGAGATACCCACAGCCACATAGACCCGCGCCGTGACCCAGGTGCCGGTGGCACCCACCTGGCGGTTGCGCGGCATGAAGCCATCGTCCACCGCCACCCGCGAGGCCCCTTCGGTGGCACCGAGGGCCGCAGTGGCCTTGTGATACAGGTCCCAGTCCTTGACGCCGTTGCCGCCGGAGACGATGAACTCGGCCTCGGCCATGGCGATGGTCGCCGGGTCCACGGCCACCGCGCCGAGGTCTTCGATGCGCGACAGGCTGCGCGCGACGCCTGTGAACAACTCCACCGGCAGCGCTTCGTGACGGGTTTCGCTGACCGGCTCGGCGCATTCCGCCGCGCCCAGGATCACGCGTGGCACGGCGCGTTGCAGGTCCTGCTGGCCGGCACCGGCGCGGCCGATGCACTGGCCGTCCTTGATCTGCCACACCCGCGTCGCCGGGCGTTCGCCCAAGGCCGCGCCGAGGCGCCGGCCCAGCTCGCCGCCACCGGCGCGGCTGTCGGGCAGCAGCCAGTGGCGTGGGGTGAACTGGTTATCCACAGCACGCAAGCCCTGCACCAGCTGCTCCGGTGCATAACCCTCGAAGGCCTCGCCCTCGATGACCAGCAGGCGGTCGACACCGGCTGTGGAAAAGTTGTTTTCCTTGTGCTCGCCGAACACCACTGCCAGCACCGCGCCGTCGCTGCCGGCCAGGCCATGGGCCAGGCCGAGCAAGTCGCGGTCGTGGCTGCTCAGGCGGCCGCCGACCATGTCCGGCACCACGGCGATGTAGAACGCCGGGGCTGGCACCTGGTGCAACGGCAACTGCACTTCGACCGCCACCGTGCGCCGCCCGCCGACACCGGTGCCCTGCTGGGCGCCGCTGCGGTCGATGCGCTTGAGGCCGGCCGGGCCGATGAAGCCGGCGGCGAGCGCATGGGGGTTCTTGCGGATCAGGCCATTGGGGCCCATCCAGCGGGTCTGTTGCGTCTGCATCGCCGCATGCAACGGATGCAGGCGGTTACGGGCGATCCACTCGGCGCGTGGGTCGCGGCGGATGATGTCGCTCATCAATGCACCTCCGCAGGTTCACGTTTGACCGTTGGCGACTTTGCGGCCGACGGGGTTTGCTCTTCGATCAGCACATCGGCCACCAGCTCGGCCAGATCCTTGATCTGCGGGCGCGGTTCGACCACGCCTTCGAGCATCGCGGTGCACTGCGGGCAACCCACGGCCACCAGTTCGGCCTCGGTCTCGCGGATGTCGTCCATGCGCATGTCCGGGATCCGCTGCTTGCCCGGGATATCGGTGATCGGCGCGCCGCCGCCACCGCCGCAGCAGCGGGAACGGAATCCCGAGCGCTGCATCTCGCGCACTTCGATGCCCAGCGCCTTGAGCACGGCGCGCGGGGCTTCGTACTCGCCGTTGTAACGGCCCAGGTAGCATGGGTCGTGGTAGGTGACGCTGCCACCCTTGTGCTGGCCGAGGTTGAGTTTCTTCGCCTCGATCAGTTCGGCGATGTAGGTGCTGTGGTGCTGCACCTGGTACTCGCCGCCGAGCGCGCCGTACTCGTTCTTCAATACATGGAAACTGTGCGGGTCGCAGGTGACGATGCGTTGGAACTTGTACTGGGCCAGGGTCTGGATATTGCGCTTGGCCAGGTGCTGGAAGGTCGCTTCGTCGCCCAGGCGCCGGGCCACGTCGCCGCAGTCGCGCTCTTCCAGGCCGAGCACGGCAAAGTCGACGCCGGAGGCCTTGAGCACTTTGACGAACGAACGCAGGGTGCGCTGGTTGCGCATGTCGAAGGCGCCGTCACCAACCCAGAACAGCACCTCGGTGGTTTTCACCTGCGCCAGCAGTTGCAGGTTGAGGTCCGCCGCCCAGTTCATCCGCCCGCCGGGAGCGAAGCCACCGGGGTTGTCGGTGGCGATCAGGTTGTCCAGCACC
The DNA here is from genome assembly GCF_024126635.1 of Pseudomonas sp. VA159-2. NCBI lineage: Bacteria > Pseudomonadati > Pseudomonadota > Gammaproteobacteria > Pseudomonadales > Pseudomonadaceae > Pseudomonas > Pseudomonas sp. VA159-2. The sequence goes on from NZ_JAMYBV010000004.1 coordinate 156,659, forward strand.
TCGGCGCCCTTGTTCGGCGTCGCGCCCTTCTCCAAGGTCAGGTGACGGCGCATGTCGACGATGGCATCGACGTGCTCGATCATCATCGGGCACTCCTCGACGCAGGCCCGGCAGGTGGTGCACGACCACAGGGTTTCGGCATCGACCAGGCCATTGACGATCGGCTGGTGCGGGTGACCGCCATGTTCGCCGAGCGGCTTGCCAGGGTAGGGGCTGCCGGCGAACTGCGCATCGGTGCCACCCGCCAGGCCGATGACCATGTCCTGGATGAGCTTTTTCGGGTTCAGCGGCTGGCCGGCGGCGAAGGCCGGGCACATGGCCTCGCACTTGCCGCACTGCACGCAGGCATCGAAGCCGAGCAATTGGTTCCAGGTGAAGTCCACTGGTTTTTCCACGCCCAGCGGAGCGTTCGGGTCTTCCAGGTCCAGCGGCTTGAGGCCGGTGGAGCGCCCCCCGCCGAAACGCTCGGCGCGGCGGTGCCAGGCCAGGTGCAGGGCGCCGGCAAAGGCGTGTTTCATCGGCCCACCCCAGGTCATGCCGAAGAACAGCTCGGACACGCCCCACAGCACGCCGACGCCCAGCACGGCCACCAATACCCAACCGCCGGTGCCTGCCGGCAGGATGCCCGCCACCGGCAGCGTGGCGATGAAGAAGCTCGCCGCGAACATCAGCAGGCTTTTCGGCAAGCGCATCCACGGGCCCTTGGACAGGCGCGCAGGAGGGTCGAGCCGCCGTTTGAAGACGAACAACGCGCCAGTGAACATGATCAGCGTGGCGACCAGCAAGGCATAGCCAAGGATCTTGCTGTGCAGGCCCAGGCCGTGCACCACGATCGCCAGCACGGCTGACAACACGAAGCCGCCAGCGGTGGCCACGTGGGTCTTGGACATGTACTTGTCGCGCTCGACCACATGGTGCAGGTCCACCAGGTAGCGCCGCGGCATGGCCAGCAGGCCGCCGAGCAGGTCGACCTTGCTTGGCCGCCCACGCCGCCACATGCGCACCCGGCGCAGGGCGCCAAGCACCGCCAGCGCAAGGGCGGTGAACAGCAGGATGGGTAGAAGGGTGTTCAACATGGGAAGCTCCCACAACAGCTGGATTCTTGCGCCACTCCCAAGAGCGGCGCGGACCCCTGTAGGAGCGGCCTTGTGTCGCGAAAGGGTCGCCGAAGCGGCCCCAGCATTCTCAGCGCTTATGAATTGCTGGGGCCGCTGCGCAGCCCTTTCGCGACACAAGGCCGCTCCTACAGGGGGGCCAGTCCCGCCTCTAGCGAGGCGGTGCGATCAGAAATCCTTGCACAGGCGCAAGGCGTCGTAGATCGCCGCATGCACGTTGCGCTGGGCCACGCAGTCGCCGATGCGGTACAGCAGGTAGCCTTCGCCCGGCTGGCTGAGGATCGGCTGCGCCTTGATGGCGAACAGCGCCTCCACGTCGATCTGGCCCTTGTTGCGCGAACCTTCCTTCAGCGCGTAGTACAGCTGCTCGTCAGGGCGCACGCCGTTCTCCACCACCACCTGGTCGACCACCCGCTCTTCCTTGGCGCCGGTGTACTCGTTCTCGAGCACCGCCACCAGCTTGTCACCCTCGCGGTAGACCTTCTCCAGCATCATGTCGCCGGTCATGATCACTTCCTTGGGGTACATGCTGCGGTAGTAGGTCGGGAAGGTGGTGCCGCCCATGGCCACGCCCGGCTTGATGTCGTCGGTGACGATCTCGACCTGGCTGCCCTTGTCGGCGATGAAGTCGGCCACCGACATGCCGGTGAACTCGCAGATGGTGTCGTACACCAGCACGTTCTTGCCCGGCGCGACCTTGCCGTCGAGCACGTCCCAGCTGCTGACCACCAGCCCTTCGGCGGCGCCCCAGTGCTCGTTCTGCTCGAGGAACGAATGCCCGCCCACGGCCAGCACGATGATGTCCGGGCGCAGGTCCTGGATGGTCGCCACGTCGGCGGCGGTGCCCAGGCGCAGGTCGACCTTCAGCCGCGCCAGCTCCAGCTGGTACCAACGGGTGATACCGGCAATCTGGTCACGCTGCGGCGCCTTGGCGGCGATGGTGATCTGCCCGCCGATCTGCTCTTTCTTCTCGAACAGGGTCACCTCGTGGCCACGCTCGGCCGCCACCCGGGCCGCTTCCATGCCGGCCGGGCCGGCGCCAACCACCACCACCTTGCGCTTGGCACCGGTGCTCTTCTCGATGATGTGCGGCACGCCCATGTATTCACGGGAAGTCGCGGCGTTCTGGATGCACAGCACATCCAGGCCCTGGTACTGGCGGTCGATGCAGTAGTTGGCACCGACGCACTGCTTGATCTGGTCGATCTGGCCCATCTTGATCTTGGCGATCAGGTGCGGGTCGGCCATGTGCGCGCGGGTCATGCCGACCATGTCGACATAGCCGCCTTCGAGGATGCGCGTGGCCTGGTTCGGGTCCTTGATGTTCTGCGCGTGCAGCACCGGGACCTTGACCACTTCCTTGATGCCGGCCGCCAGGTGCAGGAACGGCTCCGGCGGGTAGCTCATGTTGGGGATGACGTTGGCCAGGGTGTTGTGGGTATCGCATCCCGAGCCGACCACGCCGATGAAGTCGATCATGCCAGTGGCGTCGTAGTAGGCGGCGATCTGCTTCATGTCCTCGTGACTGAGGCCGTCGGGATGGAATTCGTCGCCGCAGATGCGCATGCCCACGCAGAAGTCGTCACCGACCTCGGCGCGCACGGCCTTCAGTACTTCCAGGCCGAACTTCATGCGGCCTTCGAAGGTGCCGCCCCATTCGTCGGTCCGCTTGTTGACCCGCGGGCTCCAGAACTGGTCGATCATGTGCTGGTGCACCGCCGACAGCTCGACGCCGTCCAGGCCGCCTTCCTTGGCACGCCGCGCCGCTTGCGCGTAATTGCCGATCACCCGCCAGATCTCTTCCACCTCGATGGTCTTGCAGGTGGCGCGATGCACCGGTTCGCGAATGCCCGACGGCGACATCAAGGTCGGCCAGTTGAAACCGTCCCAGCGCGAGCGGCGGCCCATGTGGGTAATCTGGATCATGATCTTGGCGCCATGCTTGTGCATGGCGTCGGCCAGGTTCTGGAAGTGCGGGATGATGCGGTCGGTGGCCAGGTTGACCGACGACCACCACTCCTGCGGGCTGTCGATGGCCACCACCGACGAGCCGCCGCAGATGGCCAGGCCGATGCCGCCCTTGGCCTTCTCTTCGTAGTACTTCACGTAGCGGTCGGTGGTCATGCCGCCGTCGGTGGCATAGACCTCGGCGTGCGCGGTACTGAGCACGCGGTTGCGGATGGTCAGCTTGCCGATCTGGATCGGCTGGAACATTGCTTCGAAGGCCATGACGCTATCTCCGGCTTACAACGGCTTTGTAACGAACAGGCCATCTTCGTGGCCTTCTTCCGACCCGCCGTAGACCTGTTCGGCCACGGTGCGGATCTTGCTGCCGCGGGCAGCGAGAATCTGGTCCATGGCACCGGCGAACCAGCCGGTGAACATGTAGTCGACCTTGCGCCCGCACTTGCCATAGACGTACACGAACGCCGAGTGCTTGAGCTTGACGCTGCAGGTGCCTTTATCCAGGTCGATGTCCTGGATCTGGAACAGGCCCCAGCCACGCTGGCTCAGGCGCTTCATGTAGTGCTCGAACACCGCCACGCCCTCCAGGCCATGGCACTCGGCCTCTTTCTCGCACCAGTGCCAGGCAGACTTGTAGCCGGCCTTGTAGAGGATCTCGGCGTACTTGTCAGCGCCCAGCACTTCCTCGATGCCCATGTGGTTGTTGACGAAGAAATGCCGTGGCACATACAGCATCGGCAAGGCATCGCTGGTCCAGACACCGGTCTCGCTGTCGACTTCGATTGGCAATTGCGGGGCGATCTTGGCCATGGAAACTCAACTCCATAAAATTTTTGTTTGGGTGCCCCGGCGTTGCTGGCAGGGGCTTCAGGCTTGGAGAGCGGCTTACTCGCCCCAGACGTCTTTCAGTACGTTGACCCAGTTTTCGCCCATGATCTTGCGCACCACGCGCTCGGAATGGCCGCGCTTGAGCAGCGTCTCGGTGAGGTTGGGGAACTCGCCGACGGTGCGGATGCCCAGCGGGTTGATGATCTTGCCGAAGTTGGTCAGGCGCCGGGCGTAGCCCTTGTCGTGGGTCAGGTACTCGAAGAAGTCCTGGCCGTGGCCCTGGGTGAAGTCGGTTCCGATACCGATGGCGTCTTCACCGACGATGTTCATGGTGTACTCGATGGCCTCGGCGTAGTCGTCGATGGTCGAGTCGATGCCCTTGGCCAAAAACGGCGCGAACATGGTCACGCCGACGAAGCCGCCGTGGTCGGCGATGAACTTAAGCTCTGCATCGGACTTGTTGCGCGGGTGTTCTTTCAGGCCGGAAGGCAGGCAGTGGGAATAGCAGACCGGCTTCTTCGACTCGAGGATGACTTCCTCGGAAGTCTTGGAGCCGACGTGGGACAGGTCGCACATGATGCCGACGCGGTTCATCTCGGCGACGATCTCGCGGCCGAAGCCCGACAGCCCGCCGTCACGCTCGTAGCAACCGGTGCCGACCAGGTTCTGGGTGTTGTAGCACATCTGCACGATGCCCACGCCGAGCTGCTTGAACACGTCGACGTAGGCGATCTGGTCTTCGAACGCGTGGGCGTTCTGGAAGCCGAAGAGGATGCCGGTCTTGCCCAGCTCCTTGGCCTTGCGGATGTCGGCAGTGGTACGCACCGGCATCACCAGGTCGCTGTTGTCGCGGATCAGCTTCTGGCTGGCGGCGATGTTGTCGACAGTGGCCTTGAAGCCCTCCCACACCGAGACCGTGCAGTTGGCCGCGGTCAGCCCGCCCTTGCGCATGTCCTCGAACAGCTCGCGGTTCCATTTGGCAATGATCAGGCCATCGATGACGATGCTGTCGGCGTGAAGTTCGGCTGGGCTCATCAGGCTGTCCCCTTTTATTGAAGTTTGCCCGCGCCGAACCTTGTGCCGGCGCTTTGGGGCCAGCATATGCCTGCCGCCCGCGGCGCCCCGACGCAAAAACGACAGGGGGTTTGCCGAAAGCGTCAAGGGCCGCCACGGCAGGCTCTGGCCCGCCCCAGGCAGATGAGAGTAAGTCTCGTCTGCTGGTGCTGTAAGGCTTTGATGAACTTTTCGCCGGGGAGCTATCGCCAGGGCCGAGGCTGAGCGAGAATCCCAGCGGTTCGTCAGCCTGATCAGGAGAAAACGGATGAAAGCAATGGCATGGCTGGTCTTGTTGGCCGTGGCCGGCGGCGCCCACGCCGCCGAGGAAGACAGCACGCCCTGCGACAACGTCGAGACCGACCAGCAGGGCTACGCGTGCGCCGCCTACAACAAGCAGACCGCCGAGCGCGAGCTGAAGTCGGCCTACGACGACCTGATCCAGCGCATCCGCGACCAGTACGCCGATGACAGCGACCAGGCCGCGGCGCTGAGCGCCAAGATGGACGCCGCGGAAAAACTCTGGGTGCAATTGCGCGATGCCGACTGCAAGGTCGAGACCTATGCCGAGAAACCCGGCAGCAAGGCCTACGAAGCGGCCTGGAACACCTGTGTGGCGCAGCGTAGCGATGAGCGCTCGGAGTACTTGCAGTCGATCGGGCAGCAGTAAGGCGTCACGCCAAACTCCCGTAGGAACCAGCCGTGCTGGCGAACCACGCGCGCGATGGATGGCATCGGCCATGCCGGTGTTCGCCGGCAAGCCGGCTCCTACAAGGGCGTGCAATCAGGCCTCTGCCGCTTTCAGCTCGACCACATGGGTCTTGCCGAAATGCCCGTCCATGCTCACCTCGTCCACCAGCAACTGCTGCGCCGGCCAATCGAAGGTCAAACGCAGGTAGGTGCCCGCATTCAGCGCACCGGCCTTGAAATGGGGGACATTGCCAAAGGCATGGTACTTGCCGAGGTTCCAGTGCTTGTGCCCGGAGAACACTGCGGTCACACCATAGGTCTCGAACAACTTGGGTACCTTGCTGTGGCGCAGATACGGGTCCGCCCAATGTTCGGAAATATGCATGTTGACGAGCATGATCTCGCCGTTGGCCGAGGCCTCCTTCAATTGCTGCTCCAGCCAATCCAGCGAGCGCGTGATGTTGAAGTGGCGCTTGGGCTTGAATGACCAGCCGCCGCCGGTGCTCCATTGCCGCTCATAGGTCGGTTCGTTGTTCAGCTGGATGATACGCACGCGCCCCACGGTCACCGAGTAGGACAGCGAACCCTCATGGGTGTCGTTTTCATAACGGTAATCGAAAGCGTTGACCGGCCCCATGGCCTGGACCCAGGCAATCTGGTCGCAAACAGCATCGCGGGCGCAGCCGTTGTTGGCGCAGTCATTCACATTGTTGTCGTAGTCATGGTTGCCCAACCCAGGCAGCATCAGCGGCCCGCCCACGCCAACCGCCATCTTGCGGAACATCTTCTGCACGGCGCTGCGCTCGCCGCCATGGCCGAACTCGGTGATGTCGCCATTGATCACCACCGGCACGTGGTACGGCTCGGCACGCTCGCGGGCGATCGCCTCGTAGACCGACGCGGTCTTGTGCCAGCCGGAGGAATCGATTTCCTCCTGGTATTCGTCGAAACGCTGGCTCATGTAGCGAAACGCCTGCGGGTCGGAGGCGATGATCATTTTCTGCCGGCCTTGAGGGTAATCCGCCAGTCGGTTCCAGCCGGGCTGGTAATAATCCCCGTAGGTGTCGGTCCTGGTGTCTTCGCAGCCCTGCACCGCCGCATTGGCGTGCCCGGCGGCGAGCAGCGAAGCGAGTGCCAAGGCCAAGCACCAGGTCTTTGGGGTATGTGTTGCAGGAAACATCTCGGTAATCCTTGTTCGTTCAATGGACTACCTACGCTAAAGATGAATGCCTCCGACAATAATCGGGAAACAGATCCTACTCACGAGCAGCGCGCGCCTGACGATCCTGGCGCGGACAGCGCGCGAACCGTGCCCGATAGCAGCGAGTGAAGTACGACGCCGACTCGAAGCCACAGGCCAACGACACCTCGAGCACGCTCATGTCGGTCTGGTGCAGCAACTGCCGCGCCTTGTCCAGGCGCAGGCGCAGGTAGAAACCTGTGGGGGTGTCGTCCAAGTGCAGGCGAAACAGCCGCTCCAACTGGCGCCGGGTCACCTGCACCGCATCGGCCAGCACCTGGGTGTTGAGTGGCTGCTCGGTGTTGCGCTCCATCTCGCCGATCACCTTCACCAGCTTCTTGTTGCTGATCCGGTAACGGCTGGCGATCTGCATGCGCTGATGGTCCTGGCGCGGGCGAATGCGGCCCAGTACGAACTGCTCGGACACCTGCACCGCCAGCTCGCTGCCATGGGCCTGGGCGATCAGGTCGAGCATCAGGTCGATCGAGGCGGTGCCGCCGGCGCAGGTGATGCGCCGGCGATCGATCTCGAACAGCTCCTGGGTCACCTGCAGCCGTGGATAGCGCTCCTTGAACGCATCCAGCGCCTCCCAGTGCAAGGTCGCGCGGTAACCGTCGAGCAGGCCGGCCTCGGCCAGCACGACCGGGCCGGTATCGATACCGCCCAATATCACCCCTTCATGGTCGAGCCGGCGCAGCACCTGCTGCAAGCGCGGGCCATAGCAGGCCAGCGGCTCGAAACCGGCGACGATCAGCAGCACCGCGCCCGACTCGCCGCTGCCCAGCGCAGCGTCGGCGTTCACCGACATGCCGTTGCTGGCCAATACCGCGCCGCCATCCAGGCTCAATACCCGCCAGCGATACGACGGGCCCTGGAACCGGTTGGCCACCCGCAGCGGCTCCAGGGCGCTGATGAAACCCATTGCCGAAAAGCCGGGCAACAGCAGGAAATGAATCAATTGCGCCATTGCATGCTCGGGGTTGAAGGGGGTCGCCTGCGTGCAAGTGTTGGTCGCCAGGGTGCGATTTTCCACCCTGGCAGCAGGGTAGCGTGTTCACACGGTGCAACGGTTCGAAAAACGCACCGACCCACAATAAAAAACGCCCTGCCGATGGAGAGCCACCATGCATCGCTTGATCCGCCGCAGCCTGACCACCCTTGCCCTGAGCAGCATCGCTGCAACCCCGCTTTTCGCCGCCGAGCCTGCGGCCTGCAAAAATGTGCGCCTGGGCGTGGTCAACTGGACCGACGTCATTGCCACCAGTGCCATGGCCCAGGTACTGCTCGATGGCCTGGGCTACCAGACCAAGCAGACCAGCGCCTCGCAACAGATCATCTTCGCCGGTATCCGCGACAGGCGCCTGGACCTGTTCCTGGGTTACTGGAACCCGATCATGACCCAGACCATCACCCCGTTCGTCGAGGCCAAGCAGGTCAAGGTCCTCGACCAGCCCAGCCTGGAAGACGCCCGTGCCACCTTGGCGGTGCCCAAGTACCTGGCCGACAAGGGCTTGAAGAACTTCGCCGATATCCACAGGTTCGAGAAGGAACTGGGCGGCAAGATCTATGGCATCGAACCCGGCTCCGGCGCCAACACCCAGATCAAGGCGATGATCGCCAAGAACCAGTTCGGCCTGGGCAAGTTCCAGCTGGTCGAATCCAGCGAGGCCGGCATGCTCGCCGCGGTAGACCGCGCGGTACGGCGCCAGGAAGCGGTGGTGTTCTTCGGCTGGGCGCCGCACCCGATGAACGTGAACATCGACATGGTCTACCTCGGCGACAGCCAGGGCGCCCTGGGCCCGGACGAGGGCCGTGCCACGGTGTGGACGGTGACCGCGCCGGACTATGCCCAGCGCTGCCCCAATGCCAGTCGGCTGCTGGCCAACCTGAGCTTCAGCGCCGAGGACGAGAGCCGGATGATGCAGCCGCTGCTCGATCACAAGGATGCCCTGGAGTCCGCCCGCCAGTGGCTCAAGGACCACCCCGAGGACCAGGCCCGCTGGCTAGAGGGCGTGACCACCTTCGACGGCAAGCCGGCCGCGAACAACCTCAAGCTCAGCGCCAACTGACAGGTCCTCATCGCCTGCCCCCCCACTGACAGGTCCGCCTGCTCGGTGTAGGAGCGGCCTTGCCAACCAGATATCACAAGGAACCCAGCATGAACCACGACGTCATCATCACCTGCGCCCTCACCGGCGCCGGCGACACGGTCGCCAAGAGCCACCTGGTCCCGGTCACTCCCAAGCAGATCGCCGAATCCGCCGTCGAGGCCGCCAAGGCCGGCGCCACCGTGGTCCATTGCCACGTCCGCGACCCCGAAACCGGCCGCTTCAGCCGCGACGTCAACCTTTACCGCGAGGTCATGGAGCGCATCCGCGAAGCCGACGTCGACATCATCGTCAACCTCACCGCCGGCATGGGCGGCGACCTGGAGATCGGCCCGGGCGAGTCGCCGATGGCATTCGGCCCAGGCACCGACCTGATCGGGCCGCTGGAGCGCCTGGCCCATGTCGAGGCACTGCTGCCGGAGATCTGCACCCTGGACTGCGGCACCCTCAACTTTGGCGATGGCAACGCCATCTATGTCTCCACCCCGGCGCAATTGCGGGCCGGCGCCAAGCGCATCACCGAGCTGGGGGTGAAGGCCGAGTTGGAAATCTTCGACACCGGCCACCTGTGGTTCGCCAAGCAGATGATCAAGGAAGGCCTGCTCGAAGATCCGCTGTTCCAGCTGTGCCTGGGCATCCCGTGGGGCGCCCCGGCCGACACCACCACCATGAAGGCCATGGTCGACAACCTGCCAGCCAACGTCACCTGGGCCGGCTTCGGCATCGGCCGCATGCAGATGCCAATGGCCGCGCAGGCCGTGCTGCTCGGCGGCAACGTGCGGGTGGGCCTGGAAGACAACCTGTACCTGGACCGTGGGGTGTTGGCCAGCAACGGCCAGCTGGTGGAACGCGCCGCCGAAATCATCACCCGCATGGGCGCTCGCGTGCTGACCCCGGCCGAAGGCCGGGAAAAGATGAACCTCAAGCGCCGCTAACCCCTGTAGGAGCCGGCAAAGCCGGTGCCAGCCACCGCCCCATCAGATGCCCCTGGAGTTCGACATGCCTTTCATCACCGACATCAAGACCTTCGCCGCCCTGGGTAGCGGCGTGATCGGCAGCGGCTGGGTCGCGCGCGCCCTGGCCCACGGCCTGGACGTGATCGCCTGGGACCCGGCGCCCGGCGCCGAAGCCGCCCTGCGCAAACGCATCGCCAACGCCTGGCCAGCCCTGCACAAACAGGGCCTGGCGCCCGGCGCCGCGCAGGAGCGGCTGACCTTCGTCGCCACCCTCGAGGCGTGCGTGCGCGACGCCGACTTCATCCAGGAAAGCGCCCCCGAACGCCTGGACCTCAAGCTCGACCTGCACGCGAAGATCAGCGCCGCGGCCAAGCCCAACGCGATCATCGGCTCCAGCACCTCGGGTTTGTTGCCCAGCGAGTTCTACGAGTCGGCCAGCCACCCCGAGCGTTGCCTGGTCGGCCACCCGTTCAACCCGGTTTACCTGCTGCCACTGGTGGAGATCGTCGGCGGCAATCGTACCACCCCAGAGGCCATCGAAGCGGCGAAAACCATCTACAGCGCCCTGGGCATGCGCCCGCTGCATGTGCGCAAGGAAGTCCCCGGCTTCATTGCCGACCGCCTGCTCGAAGCGCTCTGGCGCGAGGCCCTGCACCTGGTCAACGACGGGGTCGCCAGCACCGGCGAGATCGACGATGCGATCCGCTTCGGCGCCGGCTTGCGCTGGTCGTTCATGGGCACCTTCCTCACCTATACCCTGGCCGGTGGCGACGCCGGCATGCGCCACTTCATGGCCCAGTTCGGCCCGGCGCTGAAGCTGCCCTGGACCTACCTGCCGGCACCCGAGCTGACCGACAAGCTGATCGACGATGTGGTCGAAGGGACTGCCGAGCAACTGGGCGAGCGCAGCATCGCCGCGCTGGAGCGCTATCGTGACGATACCCTGCTGGCGGTGCTGGAGGCGGTACGCGCCAGCAAGGCCAGCCATGGCATGGCCTTCGGCGAATAAAGGAGACGACGATGCCCGCACTGACCACCTACCACACCCGGATATTGCCGGACTGGGTCGACTACAACGGCCACCTGCGTGACGCCTACTACCTGCTGATCTTCAGCTACGCCACCGATGCGCTGATGGAGCGCATCGGCCTGGATGCCGATGCACGGGGCCAGAGCGGGCATTCGCTGTTCACCCTGGAGGCGCACATCAACTACCTGCACGAGGTGAAGCTCGATACCGAGGTGTGGGTGCAGACGCAGATCATCGGCTTCGACCGCAAGCGCCTGCACCTGTACCACAGCCTGCACCGGGCGGGGTTCGACGAAGCATTGGCGGCCAGTGAGCAGATGCTGCTGCATGTGGATCTGGCCGGGCCGCGCTCGGCGCCGTTCGGGGAAAGCAGTGGGCAATTGCTGCAGGCATTGGCGAGCGATCAGGGTGATCTGCCAGCCCCTCGATTCGTCGGGCGCACCTTGCAGCTGCCGGAACGCTCCAGGTAAGTGCAGCGGAGGATGACACCGGCCATGCCGGTGTTCGCCAGCAAGGCTGGCGCCACAAAAAATAACCCCGGAAAGCCGTGAGCATCCGGGGCCAAGAGCGAGCAACATCCACTGGGCGCGCGGGAGGGTGACCAAACCCTCGGTGCCGTGAATGACCTCAGTGTGCGGCCTTCCCCGCCTCTCGATTTAGCCGTAAACGACCTGTTCTTAGCCAAAGCGGCCATCGTGACAATCTGCGCTTGCCGGGCTCTCCCTGGCGGTCACAGAATCGGTCGCAAACAACACAAGCGAAGGACAACAGCCATGATGCATGCAGATCTGATCGACCAGGACGACCTGCTGGGCCAATTGCGCTCGCGGGGTTTCGATATTCCGGCCGGCGCCAGTGCCGAGCAGGCCTGCGAGGTGGTGGTGCGGGGCCTGACCGAGCCCAACGCGCGGGCACTCAAGGGCATGGTGGAGCAGATGTACACCGGCAGCGCGACGATCCTGCCGGCGGTGCGCCAGGCCATCGACAAGCAGTTGCTGCCGGCGCTGGCGCAGTTCAACAGGCGCGGCTGAAGGGCCAGTTTCAGCTACAGGCGCACGCTGGCAAAGGTCGACTCGTTGCGCGCCTGGCTCAGCGCCGCCATCGGCCCGCTGTGGGGCGACAGGGCCATGGCCTGGGGAATCGGCATCATCGCCACCTGCTGGGTGGTGTTCGAGCCCACCCGCTCGTCACGTGGCGGAATGCCGAAATACTCGCGGTAGCACTTGGAGAAGTGCGGCGTGGAGACGAACCCGCACACCGAGGCCACCTCGATGATCGACATCGGCGTCTGCTTGAGCAACTGCCGCGCGCGGATCAGGCGCAGTTTCAGGTAATAGCGCGATGGCGAGCAGTGCAGGTACTTCTGGAACAGGCGCTCGAGCTGGCGCCGCGATACCGACACGTACACCGCCAGTTCGTCGAGGTCGATCGGCTCTTCGAGGTTGGCCTCCATCAGCGCGACGATTTCCTGCAGCTTCGGCTGGTTGGTGCCAAGCATGTGCTTGAGCGGCACGCGCTGGTGGTCCTGCTCGTTGCGGATGCGTTCGTAGACGAACATCTCGGAGATCGCCGCCGACAGCTCGCGGCCATGATCGCGGCTGATCAGGTGCAGCATCATGTCCAGCGGCGCGGTGCCACCGGAGCTGGTGAAGCGGTTGCGGTCGAGGGTGAACAGACGGGTGCTCATGTTCACCCGCGGATAAGCCTCCTGCATCGCCGCCAGGCATTCCCAGTGCACGCTGCAATCGAAGCCATCGAGCAGGCCGGCGCAGGCCAGCGCCCAGCTGCCGGTGCACACCGCGCCCAGGCGGCGCGACTGGCGAGCCTGGGCTTGCAGCCAGGTGACATGCTCGCGGGTGACGGTGCGCTGGATGCCTACGCCGCCACAGACGATCACAGTGTCGATCGGCGGGGCGCTGTGCATGGCGGCGTCAGGGGTGATCTGCAAGCCGTCGCTGGCCCACACCTGGCCACCGTCGACGGTCAAGGTATGCCAGCGGTACAGCTCGCGGCCGGACAGCTGGTTGGCCATGCGCAGCGGCTCGACCGCCGAGGCCAGGGAAATCAGGGTGAAGTTGTCCAGCAGGAGAAAGCCGATGGACTGGGGTGCTGTGCGGTTCTGGGTTGGGTTCCCGGAGGTGTACGACGTCATCGCGATTTCTCCTCACACAATGCAGGGTGTGCTTCAGGCGAGCACGGGTTTCTTGTTAGCGCCCCCGTTCGCATGCAAGGGCTTTGTCAATCTCGACGCAAACGCCGTGCCTGAAATTGAACGGCCATCCAAAAAAACCCAAAAACGACGTCATCCTGTTGCCGCAAGAGCCTTTTTCATCGAGTCGGTGTTGCCACGCAAAACGGCGCGCCAGCGCCTTTGCGTTTTACTGCTGAGCAGTTCGGTAGCACTTGTGGGAAGGTTGCCCAGAAGCGACAGACTTGAGTGTCACCGACAACGACGCTACTGGTAACGACAGCCGACGGTCGGTCGTTGGCACCGCTGCGCCAGAATGTGGCGCAACGGTCATGGATGGGCCAGGACAGCGCATCAGCATTCGATGACGCTGACCGCCAGGCCGCCCCGGGAGGTCTCTTTGTACTTGTCGTGCATGTCGGCGCCGGTGTCGCGCATGGTGCGGATCACCTGGTCGAGGGAGATGAAGTGCTCGCCGTCGCCGCGCAAGGCCATCTGCACGGCGTTGATCGCCTTCACCGCGGCGATGGCATTGCGCTCGATGCAGGGCACCTGGACCAGCCCGCCAACCGGGTCGCAGGTGAGCCCGAGGTTGTGCTCCAGGGCGATCTCGGCGGCGTTCTCCAGTTGCGCGGGGGTGGCCCCGAGCACCTGGGCCAGGCCCGCGGCGGCCATGGCGCAGGCCGAGCCGACCTCGCCCTGGCAGCCAACCTCGGCGCCGGAGATCGACGCGTTCTTCTTGCACAGGATGCCCACCGCCGCCGCGCCCAGGAAGAAGTCCACCACGTTGGACTCGTCCACCGCATCGGAGAAGCGCATGTAGTAGTGCAGCACCGCCGGGATGATCCCCGCCGCGCCATTGGTGGGCGCGGTGACCATGCGCCCGCCGGCGGCATTCTCTTCGTTGACCGCCAGGGCGAACAGGTTGACCCACTCCATGGCGCTCATGGTCGAGCCGATCACGTTGGGCTTGCCCAGCTCCTGCAGGCTGCGGTGCAGGCGGGCGGCGCGGCGCCGCACATTGAGCCCACCGGGCAGGATGCCCTCGTGCTTGAGGCCGTTGTTCACGCATTCCTGCATGGCCTGCCAGAGCTTGAGCAGGCCGGCGCGGATCTCGTCTTCGCTGCGCCAGACCTTCTCATTGGCCAGCATCAATTGCGACACGCTCAGGTCGTTTTGCCGGCACAGGCGCAGCAGTTCGGCGGCGCTGTTGAAATCATAGGGCAGCACGGTCTGGTCGGCATCCAGCACGCCGCTGGCGGCCTGCGCGGCATCGACCACGAAACCGCCGCCCACCGAGTAGTAAGTGTCGCGGTGCAGCTCGCCGCCCTGGCCTTGGGCAATCAGGGTCATGGCATTGGGGTGATACGGCAGGTTCTCGTCCAGCAGCAGCATGTCGCGGGCCCAGACAAACTCGATGGGCAGGCGGTTGTCGAGCTTGAGCACGTTGGTTTCGCGCAGGTCGGCGATACGTGGGGTGATCTGGCTGGGGTCGATGGCGTCCGGCCATTCGCCCATCAGGCCCATGATCGTGGCGCTGTCGGTGCCGTGGCCGACGCCGGTGGCCGACAGCGAGCCATACAGGCGCACTTCGATGCGCCGCACCTGCTCCAGCTCGCCGCGTTGGCGCAGCCCCTGGACGAACAGCGCGCCGGCGCGCATGGGGCCGACGGTGTGCGAGCTGGAAGGCCCGACACCGATCTTGAACAGGTCGAACACGCTGATGGCCATTGTCGGATCACCTCTTGCTGGGCTTGTCTGGACCGCCATACGACACCTTGCGCAACTGCTAGGCTGAATCGTCGAGCCGCCTTGGAATGCTCGCATCATCGGGCTTTTGCCCAGCCCCTCGCCGTCTGCAACCGACGTACTTTTGTCCACCAGCGCCGCTGCTGATCCGCTGCTGCGCGCGCCGTTTTCCAATGGCCGGATGCCGCAAAAACCCGGGGGTGGCGGTGGAAAAACCCAGTTGCGACATCGTCCGTACTGGATGCGACCCGTCCTGTACTGGATACGACGCCACCAGTAGGCGATTGCCCGACGCTGGAGGATTATCGAAAGCGACTCGTATTGCACGGCCTCGCATCCTGCCCTCTGCAGGCCTGGCCGATCGGCGCCCCAGAACGCACCGACGGCCCCCGCGAACCCGAAGATAAAATCACAGGAGTCCACCTATGAAAGCTTCACCCTCGCTGTTGCTGGCCGCGTTGCTGTCCACCCCACTGCTGGCCCAGGCCGCAGAACCGGAGCAGTGCCAGACGGTGCGCTTCTCCGACGTCGGCTGGACCGACATCACCGTCACCACGGCCATGACCAGCGTCGTGCTCGAGGCCCTGGGCTACAAGACCCACACCAACATGATCTCGGTGCCGGTGACCTACAAGTCGCTGGCGGGCGGCAAGGACCTCGACGTGTTCCTCGGCAACTGGATGCCGACCATGGAGAACGACATCAAGCAGTACCGCGACGCCGGTACCGTCGAGACCGTGCGCGCCAACCTGGAAAACGCCAAGTACACCCTGGCGGTGCCCCAGGCGCTCTACGACCAGGGCCTCAAGGACTTTGCCGACATCGTCAAGTTCAAGGACAAGCTCGGCGGCAAGATCTACGGCATCGAGCCGGGCAACGACGGCAACCGCACCATCCAGAGCATGATCGACAAGGACGCCTTCGGCCTGAAGAGCGCCGGCTTCAAGCTGGTGCAGTCCAGCGAGGCGGGCATGCTGTCGCAGGTCGACCGGGCGCAGAAGCGTGGCGAGGCGGTGGTGTTCCTGGGCTGGGAACCGCACCCGATGAACAAGCGCTTCAAGATGCAGTACCTGTCCGGCGGCGATGACTTCTTCGGCCCCGAGTTCGGCAAGGCGACCGTGCTGACCAACACCCGCAAGGGCTACGTGCAGGAGTGCAGCAACGTTGGCCAGTTGCTGAAGAACCTGTCGTTCACCCTCGACATGGAAAGCACGCTGATGGGCAATGTCCTGGACGACAAGATCAAAGCCGACGCGGCCGCCAAGGCGTGGCTGAAGAACAACCCGCAAGTGCTCGACACCTGGCTGGCCGGGGTGACGACCGTGGATGGCAAACCGGGGCTGGAGGCGGTCAAGGCCAAGCTTTCGCAATAACAACGAAATTCGCAGTAGCAACAAGCACTACCGCGGGGCGGGACCGTACCGCCCCGAACTGATTTCAATCTTTGCAGGTGGAAGCTCGCTATCATGCTTATCGATCAAAAAATACCCCTGGGGCAGTACATCGCCTCGTTCGTCGAATGGTTGACCCAGAACGGCGCCAGCTATTTCGACGCCATCGCCCAAGGCCTGGAATTCATGATCCATGGCGTCACCAGTGCCCTGACCTGGTTCAACCCGTTCGTGCTCGTCGCCCTGTTCGCCGCCCTGGCCCACCTGATCCAGCGCAAGTGGGCGCTCACCCTGTTCGTCGCCCTGTCGTTCCTGCTGATCCTCAACCTGGGCTACTGGCAGGAAACCATGGAAACCCTGGCGCAGGTGACCTTCGCCACGGTGGTATGCGTGGTCATCGGCGTGCCGCTGGGCATCGCCGCCGCGCACAAGCCGATGTTCTATACCGCCATGCGCCCGGTGCTGGACCTGATGCAGACCGTGCCCACCTTCGTCTACCTGATCCCCACCCTGACCCTGTTCGGCCTGGGCGTGGTACCGGGGCTGATCTCAACCGTGGTGTTCGCCATCGCCGCGCCCATCCGCCTCACCTACCTGGGTATCTGCGACGTGCCTCAGGAACTGCTGGACGCCGGCAAGGCCTTTGGCTGCTCGCGCCGCCAGTTGCTGACCCGCATCGAACTGCCCCACGCCATGCCGAGCATCGCCGCCGGGGTCACCCAGTGCATCATGCTGTCGCTGTCGATGGTGGTGATCGCCGCCCTGGTTGGCGCCGACGGCCTCGGCAAGCCGGTGGTCAACGCGCTGAACACCGCGGATATCTCCCTGGGCTTCGAAGCGGGCCTGGCCATCGTGCTGCTGGCGATCATGCTCGACCGTATCTGCAAGCAACCGGAGCTGCCGGTAAGGGGTGAGGCATGAGCATCATTCGTTTCGAAGACGTCGACGTCATTTTCTCCAGCAAGCCGCGCGAAGCGCTGGCGCTGCTCGACCAGGGCAGGACTCGCGAAGAGATCCTCAAGCAGACCGGCCTGGTGGTCGGCGTCGAGAAGGCCAACCTGGATATCAAGAAAGGCGAGATCTGCGTGCTGATGGGCCTGTCCGGCTCGGGCAAGTCGAGCCTGCTGCGCTGCATCAACGGCCTCAACACCGTGAGCCGCGGCAAGCTGTTCGTCGAGCATGAAGGCAAGCACATCGACATCGCCCACTGCACCCCGGCGGAGCTGAAGATGATGCGCACCCAGCGCATCGCCATGGTGTTCCAGAAGTTCGCCCTGATGCCCTGGCTGACGGTGCGCGAGAACATCAGCTTCGGCCTGGAAATGCAGGGCCGCCCGGAAAAGGAACGGCGCAAGCTGGTCGACGAGAAGCTCGAACTGGTGGGCCTGACCCAGTGGCGCAATAAAAAGCCGGATGAGCTGTCCGGCGGCATGCAGCAGCGTGTTGGCCTGGCCCGGGCACTGGCGATGGATGCCGACATCCTGTTGATGGACGAGCCGTTCTCGGCCCTCGACCCGCTGATTCGCCAGGGCCTGCAAGATGAGCTGCTTGGCCTGCAGGCCAAGCTCAGCAAGACCATCGTGTTCGTCAGCCATGACCTGGACGAAGCCCTCAAGCTGGGCAGCCGCATCGCCATCATGAAAGACGGGCGGATCATCCAGTACAGCAAGCCGGAAGAGATCGTGCTCAACCCGGCCGACGAGTACGTGCGCACCTTCGTCGCCCATACCAACCCGCTCAACGTGCTGTGTGGGCGCAGCCTGATGCGCAGCC
Organism: Pseudomonas sp. VA159-2; assembly: GCF_024126635.1. Lineage (NCBI taxonomy): Bacteria > Pseudomonadati > Pseudomonadota > Gammaproteobacteria > Pseudomonadales > Pseudomonadaceae > Pseudomonas > Pseudomonas sp. VA159-2. The sequence continues at coordinate 174,745 of NZ_JAMYBV010000004.1, forward strand.
TGGACAACTGCAAGCGGGTCAACGGCTCGGTGTGCATCGACCCGGGCATCGATTCCTGGCTGGACTTGGGCGAAGGCGGTTCGATCAAGCGCGCGCGTCAGGGCCAGAACGGCCTGGACCTGCAAAACTGGGCACCGGGGCAGGATGTGGAATTGCTCGATCGGCGGCCAACCCTGGTCAACGCCAATATCGGCATGCGCGAAGCGCTGCAGATTCGTTATCACACGGGCAACAAGCTGGTGCTGCAGGATAACGACAAGGTGGTGGGGATTCTTGGGGATACCGAGCTGTATCACGCGTTGCTTGGCAAGAACCACGGCTGATGCCTCTGGGGCCGCTTCGCGACACAAGGCCGCTCCTACAGGGGAACGCGTATTCCTGTAGGAGCGGCCTTGTGTCGCGATAGGAGGGCGAAGCCCTCCCGGCGATCTGTCAGCGCACGACGATCCCGCGCGAAGCCATGTAGGCCTTGGCCTCAGGCACCGTGTACTCGCCAAAGTGGAAGATACTGGCCGCCAGCACCGCGCTGGCATGCCCTTCCAGGATGCCATCGGCCAGGTGCTGCAGGTTACCCACGCCACCCGAGGCGATCACCGGGATCCCCAGCGCATCGCTGATGGCCCGGGTCACCCCCAGGTCGAAGCCATTCTTCATGCCGTCCTGGTCCATGCTGGTCAGCAGGATCTCACCGGCACCCAGGCCTTCCATTTTCTTCGCCCATTCGACGGCATCCAGCCCGGTCGGCTTGCGCCCACCGTGGGTGAAGATCTCCCAGCGCGGCGTTTCGCCGGGGCCGGACACCTTCTTGGCATCGATGGCCACCACGATGCACTGCGAACCGAAACGGTCCGCTGCCTCGCCGACGAACTCCGGGTTGAACACCGCGGCGGTGTTGATCGACACCTTGTCGGCACCGGCGTTGAGCAGGTTGCGGATGTCCTGCACGGTGCGCACGCCACCGCCCACGGTCAGCGGGATGAACACCTGGCTGGCCATGCGCTCGACGGTATGCAGGGTGGTGTCGCGGCCATCGACGCTGGCGGTGATGTCGAGGAAGGTGATCTCGTCGGCACCTTGCTCGTTATAACGCCGGGCGATTTCCACCGGGTCGCCGGCATCGCGGATATTCTCGAACTTGACGCCCTTGACCACCCGGCCGTTGTCCACGTCCAGGCAAGGGATGATGCGCTTGGCCAGTGCCATGGTCGCTCCTCAGCCTTGGTAGTTGTCGCAGAAGGCCTGGGCCTCGGCGACGTCGAGGGTGCCTTCGTAGATGGCACGGCCGGTGATGGCGCCGATGATGCCCGGGGCCTTGGCGTCCAGCAGGGCCTTGATGTCACCCAGGTTGTGGATGCCGCCCGAGGCGATCACCGGGATGCGCGTGGCTTCGGCCAGGGCTTTGGTGAAGGGCACGTTGCAGCCTTGCATCATGCCGTCCTTGGCGATGTCGGTGTAGACGATCGACGACACGCCATCAGCCTCGAAACGCTTGGCCAGGTCGATGACCTGCACCGAGCTGACTTCGGCCCAGCCGTCGGTGGCGACGAAGCCGTCCTTGGCGTCCAGGCCGACGATGATCTTGCCTGGGAAGGCCTTGCACGCCTCGGCGACGAACGCTGGCTGCTTGACCGCCTTGGTGCCGATGATCACGTGGCTGACGCCGGCCTTGACGTAGTGCTCGATGGTTTCCAGCGAGCGGATGCCGCCGCCGATCTGGATCGGCAGGTTCGGGTAGCGCCTGGCGATGGCGGTGACCACCTCGCCGTTGACCGGCTGGCCTTCGAAGGCGCCGTTGAGGTCGACCAGGTGCAGGCGGCGGCAGCCACCCTCGACCCATTTGGCGGCCATGCTCACCGGGTCGTCGGAAAATACGGTGGAGTCTTCCATGCGGCCTTGGCGCAGACGTACGCAGGCACCGTCCTTGAGATCGATAGCGGGGATAATCAGCATGTGAGGAACCTGTCTAATCGTTGGAATTCAGGGCTTCTCGAGCGCCCACAGGTCGCTTTCGATGCTCTCGAACCGCTCCTTGAGGTGCAGCTGAACATCGCTAATCGCCCTGTTGTAGTAGTGAGGTGCAATCTCTTTGCTGAACAGCTCGAGGACCTCGGCCACCTCGAACGACCCCAGTTGCAGCTCGAAGCGCTCTTCGAGGAAGCGCTTGAGGGTGTCGAGCGCCTCGCGCTCCTGCTCGGGGGCCAGGGTGATGCCGGCGGCCTTGTTCCGCGATCTGCTCATTTACCAGCGCCCGTCCCAGGCCACGAAGTTCTGCAGCAGCTGCAGGCCATGGGTGTGGCTCTTCTCTGGGTGGAACTGCACGGCGAAGCGCGAGCCCTCGGCCAGCGCGGCGGCGAAATCGACGCCATAGTGGCCGCGACCGACCACCTGGCTCGGCTTGCCGGCATTGATGTAGTAGCTGTGCACGAAGTAGAAACGCGCGCGATCCGGAATGTCGTGCCACAGCGGGTGGTCGTTGGTCTGGCTGACTTCGTTCCAACCCATGTGCGGCACTTTCAGGTGCTCGCCGTCTTCCTTCAGGCTTTTGCCGAAGAAGCGCACCTGGCCGGGGAACAGGCCGATGCAGTCGACGCCGTCGTTTTCCTCGCTGTGCTCGAGCAGCGCCTGCATGCCCACGCAGATACCCAGGAACGGACGGTCCTGGCTGACTTCGCGGACCAGGCTGTCGAAGCCCAGGCGGCGGATCTCGGCCATGCAGTCGCGAATCGCGCCAACGCCGGGGAACACCACGCGGTCGGCCTCGCGAATCACCGCGGCGTCACTGGTCACCAGCACCTTGCCGGCGCCCACGTGCTCCAGGGCCTTGGCCACCGAGTGCAAATTGCCCATGCCATAGTCGATTACGGCTACCGTCTGCATTTACAGGCATCCCTTGGTGGAAGGCATCTGCCCGGCCATGCGCTCGTCGAGGGTGATGGCCATGCGCAGGGCACGGCCGAACGCCTTGAACACGGTCTCGATCTGGTGGTGGGTGTTGTGGCCACGCAGGTTGTCGATGTGCAGGGTCACCAGGGCGTGGTTGACGAAGCCCTGGAAGAACTCCTGGAACAGGTCGACATCGAAGCCGCCCACGGTGGCGCGGGTGTAGGGCACGTGCATCTGCAAGCCCGGGCGGCCGGAGAAGTCGATGACCACCCGCGACAGCGCTTCGTCCAGCGGCACGTAGGCGTGGCCGTAGCGGAAGATGCCTTTCTTGTCGCCGATGGCCTGGGCGAATGCCATGCCCAGGGTGATGCCGACGTCCTCGACGGTATGGTGATCGTCGATATGCAGGTCGCCCTTGCACTCGATGTCCAGATCGATCAGCCCATGTCGGGCGATCTGGTCCAGCATGTGTTCAAGGAAAGGCACGCCGATTTCGAATCGGGCCTTGCCGCTGCCATCGAGGTTGATCGAGCACTTGACCTGGGTTTCCAGGGTATTGCGCTCGACGGAAGCCTTACGTTCGACCATCACCAGCTCCGCTAAATCATTGGGCGAAAAGGGCTCCATTATAGGCCCAGAACGCGCCGGCTTGAAACGCGGATGACATATGGCAGGGCTAGTGATTACAGGGGTGGGACAGGCCTACAGGTCTATACAACTGCGCCTTGGGGCTGCTGCGCAGCCCATCGCGACGCAAGGCCGCTCCTACAGAAACCTCGTAACCCCTGAAGGTACGTAATGCCTGTGGGAGCGGCCTTGCGTCGCGAAAGGGGCGCAAAGCGCCCCCAGGGCCAGCTAACTCACTGGAACAGCACCGCCGTTTTCTGCAAGGTCACCCACACCCCCCAGGCCAGCGGAATCACCACCACCGCCCAGGCCAGCAGCACCAGCGGCAGGCTGCCCGGCGCCGCGTGCCATTCCAGCGCGCGCGCCGAATCGACGCCCTTGTCGTGGCTCAGCGCACGCTCGGCGGCAAGCTCGGCGTCGGTCATGAAGTACTTGTCCGCCACCGGCCGCACCAGCAGGTTGCAGACAAAGCCCAGCACCAGCAGGCCGGCGAGGATGTACAAGGTCATGTCATAGGCTGCGGCCCGCTCCACCCCCGCGGCCAGCTGCGCCTCGCGCAGGTAGGTGATCAGCACCGGGCCGAGCACGCCGGCGGCGGCCCAGGCCGTCAGCAGGCGGCCATGGATCGCGCCGACCATCTGCGTGCCGAACAGGTCCGCCAGGTAGGCCGGCACCGTCGAGAAGCCGCCGCCGTACATCGACAGGATGATGCAGAACGCCGCGACGAACAGCGCCACGTTGCCCAGGTGCCCCAGGTTCGGAATCAGGCCGTAGAGCCCCACGCCCAGGGCGAAGAACACGAAGTAGGTGTTCTTGCGGCCGATGTAGTCCGAGCACGACGCCCAGAAGAAGCGCCCGCCGATGTTGAACAGGCTGAGCAGGCCGGTGAAGCCGGCGGCGATGGCGGCGATCTGCGCCAGTTGCGCGGCGTTCAGCTCGCCGAAGGTCAACCCGTTGCCCAGCAGCTTGCCGGCGAACACTTCCTGCAACAGCGGCGAGGCCATGCCGAGGATGCCGATGCCGGCCGAGACGTTCAGGCACAGCACCAGCCATACCAGGGCGAACTGCGGGGTCTTCCAGGCCACGCTGACGTGCACGTGACGGTCGGTGACCATGGCGTTGGCCTTCTTCGCCGGCGGCGTCCAGCCTTCAGGCTTCCAGCCGGTCGGCGGCACGCGGTAGGCCAGGGCGCCGGCGGTCATGAACACGAAGTAGATCGCGGCCATGGCGACGAAGCTCTGCCATACCCCCACCTCGGTGCTGCTGCCAAAGTGGCCCATGAGCGCGGTGGCCAACGGAGCGCCCACCATGGCACCGCCACCAAAGCCCATGATCGCCATGCCAGTGGCCATGCCGCGCTTGTCCGGGAACCACTTGATCAAGGTCGATACCGGCGAGATGTAGCCCAGGCCCAGGCCGATCCCCCCGATCACCCCCGAGCCCAGCCACATCAGCCACAGCTGATGGGTCTTCACGCCGATCGCCGAGATCAGCAGGCCACCGCACCAGCACAGCGCCGAGACCAGCCCGGCCTTGCGCGGGCCGGCGTGCTCCAGCCAGCCACCGAGCACCGCGGCCGAGCAGCCGAGGAACACGAAGAACAGGGTGTAGATCCAGCTGAGCATGGAGATCGGCCAGTCGCATTCGGCGCTGAACAGGCGGGCGACGAAGCCCATGTCGGCGGCGCAGGCCACTGGTGCGCTGACGCCCAGGGCCTGGGACAACGGCAGCCAGAACACCGAGAAGCCATAGGCCATGCCGATGCACAGGTGGATGGCCAGGGCTGCCGGCGGCACCAGCCAGCGGTTGAAGCCCGGACGGGCGATGATGCGCTCCTTCGACAGGAAGCCCGGGGCGCTGGCCACCGCTCCTGCCGTGATACTGCTGTTCATGGATTGTTCCTTTTGTAGGTGGGCTGTGCGCGTGGACGGCTCTGTCATTGGCTGCACGCAAGGCAGCCCGGCCGTTTGCGGCATCGCCCGCGACAATGGGTCGCGGGGTTCCACGGGCGGGCGCAAGATTACCAGCAGCCGGTGACATGAAAGCAATCTGATATCGTGTTTTTTTCGACAACTGAAACGGTATTGCCACCGGGTTCGCCGGCAAGCCGGCGCCTACGGGCTTCGGCAGGAGCCGGCTTGCCGGCGAACCGGTCCACCCACGCACGGTCGAAACGTCGAATGCGCAGAGCCAGGCGCCACGGCGCTATACTCGCCGCTGAATTTCACTTTCGGACTACAAGGACTCGCCCATGAAAGCGTTCGGCAAAATCCTGGGGCTGGGGCTTCTCGGGTTGTTGCTGATCATCGTGGCGCTGGGCTTCGCCCTGAGCCACCTCTTCGATCCCAACGACTACAAAGACGAAATCCGCCAGTTGGCCCGTGACAAGGCCCACGTCGAGCTGACCCTCAACGGCGACATCGGCTGGAGCCTGTTCCCCTGGCTGGGCCTGGAGCTGCACGAGGCGAGCATCGCCACGTTGAACAACCCCAAGGTGCCATTCGCCGACCTGCAGATGCTCGGCCTTTCCGTGCGCGTGCTGCCCCTGCTGCGCCGCGAAGTGCAGATGAGCGACGTGCGCGTCGAGGGCCTGAACCTGACCCTCACCCGCGACGCCAACGGCCATGGCAACTGGGAGGACATCGGCAAGCCGCTGCCCGACCCGGCCGTGGCCAGCGCGCCAGCCGCCACGCCAGGTGAAGCGCCAGCCAGCGCAGCGGCCAAGCCTGCTGCCAGCGAGCGCGCGGTCAAGCTCGACATCGACAGCCTGACCGTGAACAACGCCCGGGTGCAGTACACCGACGAGAAGGCCGGCCAGAGCTACAGCGCCGAAAGCATCCAGCTGAGCACCGGGCCGGTGCACGAAGGCGCCAACATCCCGCTCAAGGCCAGCGCCTTCCTCAGCGCCAGCCAGCCGAACCTCAAGGCACGCACCGAGCTGACCGGCGAGCTGCGCTTCGATCGCAAGCTCAAGCGCTACAACCTCGAGGACATGCGCCTGTCCGGCGAGACTTCGGGCGAGCCGCTGGCCGGCAAGACCATGACCTTTGCGGCGCAAGGCCAGGTGCTGGTCGACCTGGCCGCCAACGTCGCCTCGTGGAGCGGCCTGAAGGTCTCGGCCAACCAGCTGCGCGCCCTTGGCGAGCTGAACCTGCGCGACCTGGACAAGGCGCCGCAGGTCAGCGGTGGCCTGTCCATCGCCCAGTTCGACCTGCGCACCTTCCTCGATGGCATCGGCCACCCGCTGCCGGCCACCGCCGACCCTGCCGCGTTCAAGAAGCTTGAGCTGGTCACCCGCCTGGAAGGCACGCCGAACAGCCTGGCCCTGGAAGACCTGGCGGTGAAACTGGACGACAGCACCTTCAGCGGCCGCGTGGCCGTGGAAGACTTCGCCAAGCAGGCCCTGCGCCTGCGCCTGAAGGGCGATACCTTCGACGCCGACCGCTACCTGCCGGCCAAGAGCGAACAGGCCAAGGGCGCCAGCGCCGCGCGCCAGGCCGAGGTCAAGCAACAGGAGGCCACGGCGGTGGCCGGCGCCGGCTCCACGCCGCTGCCCAACGCCCCGACCCAGATTGCCTGGAGCACCGACAAGCTGCTGCCAGTCGACCGCCTGCGCGTCCTCGACCTGCAAGCCGAGCTGTCGTTCGGCGCCCTTACCCTGGACAAGCTGCCGATCAGCGATGCCCAGCTCAGCGCCAGCGGCCAGGGCGGCCTGCTGACCCTGCAGACCCTGCGCGGCGGCCTGTACAACGGCACCTTCGAGGCCAAGGGCAACGTCGATGTGCGCCCGGCCGTGCCGCAGATCGGCATCAACACCAAGATCAACCGCGTGCCGGTGGAGCATTTCATCAAGCGCGAAGGCCCGGACCAGGCCCCGCCGGTCAAGGGCCTGCTGACCTTGAACAGCGACCTCACCGCCACCGGCAACAGCCAGAAGGCCCTGGTCGACACCCTCAACGGCAACGCCAGCTTCACCATCAACGATGGCGTGCTGGTCAACGCCAACCTGGAGCAGCAACTGTGCCAGGCCATCGCCACCCTCAACCGCAAGCAACTGAGCGGTGAGCCGCGCGGCAAGGACACGCCGTTCCAGGAACTGCGCGGCAGCCTGGTGATCCGCAACGGCGTGGCCAGCAACCCGGACCTCAAGGCGCGCATCCCAGGCCTGACCGTCAACGGCCACGGCGACCTCGACCTGCGCGTGCTGGGCATGGACTACAACGTCGGCGTGGTCGTCGAAGGCGACCAGCGCGCCATGCCCGACCCGGCCTGCCAGGTCAACGAACGCTATGTCGGCGTCGAAGTGCCGCTGCGCTGCCGCGGCCCGCTGGAGCTCGGTGCCAAGGCCTGCCGCCTGGACCAGGACGGCCTGGGCAAGGTGGCCGCCAAGCTGGCTGGCAACCGCCTGAAAGACAAGCTCGACCAGAAGCTTGAAGAAAAACTCGGCGACAAGGTCAGCCCGGAACTCAAGGACGCGCTCAAGGGGCTGTTCAAACGATGAGCCCACAGCAGTTCTCCAGCGCCGTGCTGGACTGGTACGACCAGCACGGCCGGCATGACCTGCCCTGGCAACAGGGCATCACCCCGTATCGGGTGTGGGTCTCCGAAATCATGCTGCAGCAGACGCAAGTCAGCACCGTGCTCAACTACTTCGACCGCTTCATGCAGGCCCTGCCCACCGTGCAGGCACTGGCCGAGGCGCCCGAGGACGAGGTGCTGCACCTGTGGACGGGCCTGGGCTACTACACCCGCGCGCGCAACCTGCAGAAGGCCGCGAAGATCGTCGTCGAGCAGCATGGCGGCGAGTTCCCGCGCAGCGTCGAGCAGCTCACCGAGCTGCCCGGCATCGGCCGCTCCACCGCCGGGGCCATCGCCAGCATCAGCATGGGCATTCGCGCGCCGATCCTCGACGGCAACGTCAAGCGCGTGCTGGCCCGTTTCACCGCCCAGGCCGGCTACCCCGGTGAGCCGAAGGTGGCCAACCAGTTGTGGGCAACCGCCGAGCGCTTCACGCCGATGACCCGGGTCAACCACTTCACCCAGGCAATGATGGACATGGGCGCCACGCTGTGCACCCGCAGCAAGCCCAGTTGCCTGATCTGCCCGTTGCAGCGCGGCTGCGAAGCCCACCTGCACGGCGAGGAAACCCGCTACCCCGAGCCCAAGCCGCGCAAGGCCCTGCCCCAGCGCAAGGCCCTGATGCCGCTGCTGAGCAACCACGAAGGCGCGATCCTGCTCTACCGCCGGCCCTCCACCGGCCTGTGGGGCGGGCTGTGGAGCCTGCCGGAGCTGGATAACCTGGAACAGCTCGACGACCTCGCCTACCAGCACGGCCTGCGCCTGGCCGGCCGCCAGCCACTCGAGGGCCTGACCCACACCTTCAGCCATTTCCAGCTGGCCATCGAGCCGTGGCTGGTGCGTGTCGAGCCCGTCGGCACGCACGTGGCCGAGCCCGACTGGCTCTGGTATAACCTCGCCACCCCGCCGCGCCTGGGCCTCGCCGCCCCGGTCAAGAAGCTGCTGCAACGCGCGGCCGACGAACTGATTGCAGGAGAGAAGCCATGACCCGCACCGTGAAGTGCCGCAAGTACAACGAAGAACTCCCAGGCCTGGACCGCCCACCCTACCCAGGCGCCAAGGGCCAGGACATCTTCGAGCACATCTCGCAGAAGGCCTGGAAGGAGTGGCAGGACCACCAGACCATGCTGATCAACGAGAAGCGCCTGAACATGATGAATGCCGAGGACCGCAAGTTCATCCAGGCCGAGATGGACAAGTTCTTCGCCGGCGAGGACTACGCCCAGGCCGAAGGCTACGTTCCGCCTTCGAATTGAGGCCGAAAGCCGTAAGCGACGGAATTAATTTAAATTTTTTCGAAAAAGTCGTTGACGACCCGTTCGGAAATCTATTTAATGCACCTCGTCGCCCAGATAGCTCAGTCGGTAGAGCAGAGGATTGAAAATCCTCGTGTCGGCGGTTCGACTCCGTCTCTGGGCACCACCTTCAGCTTCTGGTGGTTGCAAAGTTACCCGAAGCGACACAAGAAACCCGCCTAGTGCGGGTTTTTTGTTGCCTGCGATTTCTTGTCTCACGTTCCTTCACGCCCGGTTGATCGACATCAAAAAGCCACCCGCCCTGTGCTCCTAGGATGACAGGTGGACATTCGAACGACCCCGCAAGGACCTCCATGAGCGAAGAATCCGCCACCCTCCTCCTGCCCTCGCCTGTCGAGACCGGCAACGCCCCCAAGCCTGCGCCGCGAACCCGCCGCCCGCGCCAGCGCAAACCTGCTAGCAGCGCCGCCGCGCCAGAGACCATCACCCAGGTCAGCCAGCAGCCCGCCGCCCTGGAAGTGGCCAACGCGCGCAAGGGCAGCAGCGAGGACAGCACCTCGGCGCGCCTGCCGGCCAGCTACCCGTACCGCACGCGCATGCGCCGCCAGGACTACGAGAAGGCCAAGCACGAGCTGCAGATCGAGCTGCTCAAGGTGCAGAACTGGGTGAAGGAGACCGGCCAGCGCATCGTGGTGCTGTTCGAGGGCCGCGATGCCGCGGGCAAGGGCGGCACCATCAAGCGCTTCATGGAACACCTGAACCCGCGCGGCGCGCGGATCGTCGCGCTGGAGAAACCTTCCGAGCAGGAAAAGGGCCAGTGGTACTTCCAGCGCTACATCCAGCACCTGCCCACCGCCGGTGAAATGGTGTTCTTCGACCGCTCCTGGTACAACCGCGCCGGGGTCGAGAAGGTGATGGACTTCTGCTCGCCGCTGCAATACCTGGAGTTCATGCGCCAGGCGCCGGACCTCGAGCGCATGCTGTGCAACAGCGGCATCCTGCTGTTCAAGTTCTGGTTCTCGGTGAACCGCGAGGAGCAGCTGCGCCGCTTCATCTCGCGGCGCGACGACCCGCTCAAGCACTGGAAGCTCTCGCCCATCGACATCAAGTCGCTGGACAAGTGGGAGGACTACACCGCCGCCAAGGAAGCCATGTTCTTCCACACCGACACCGCCGATGCGCCGTGGACGGTGATCAAGTCGGACGACAAGAAGCGCGCGCGGATCAACTGCATCCGTTACTTCCTGCATTCGCTGGACTATCCGGGCAAGGACCACAGCGTGGCGCATGCGCCGGATGCGTTGCTGGTTGGCCGGGCCTCGCGGGGGTTCGAGGAGGATGAGCCGGCGGTGCTGGTCAGTTAAGCCCCTGGGGCTGCTGCGCAGCCCTTTCGCGACACAAGGCCGCTCCTACAGAGGTTACGCGATCGCCTGTAGGAGCGGCCTTGTGTCGCGAAATGGGCGCAAGGCGCCCCCGGCGATCTCGAATACCCCCTTGGGTTTCCCGGGCAACTACGCTTCAATACGCGCCTTTACCGCCACCCCAAGGACCTGCCGCCCATGGCCACCAACAGCAAACAACAGAAACGCGCCAAGCGCGCCGCCACCAAGGCCAAGCAGAACCGCATGGTGCGCAGCGGCCAGGCGGTCAAGAGCAGCGCCGGTGACAGCGCCAGCGTCGAGCAGGTGTTCAACAAGGCCATGGAGTCGGGCAGCTACAACAGCCTGTTCGACAAGATGAAGGAGGCCCAGGAAAATGGCCTGGTGCCGATGATTTCGGTGTTCCTGGTCGACCCGCTGCTGGCCTTGGTGCTCAAGGGTCACAAGGAAGAACACGCCACCGACTACATCGTCATGGTGTTCACCGCCTACCGCAAATGGCTCGACGGTACCGACGAGGACGCGACCATGGCCTGGCTGGAGAGCGACGAGTTCCAGGACGCCTACGTTACCGCCTCGGAAGTCGTGGCCAAGCAGCAGCAACAGCAGAAGCAGTTCGGCTGACCTTCCGGGCCCTGTTCGCCCAGGCAAACAAAAAGGCCGCGCCCCTCACAGGGCGCGGCCTTTTCATTCAACCAGCAGTTCAGCTATCCAGCGCCACTCGCGCGGCAACGCCACGCTTGCGATGCACCAGCAGGCCGGCAGCGACCACGCCGATGCTGAGAATGGCCGTGGCGATGATCTCGGCACGGTGATCCTCACGCAGGGCCATCACCACCAGCACGGCGACGATGAAGGCGATGGTCGCCCAGGTCAGGCCTGGGAACATCCACATCTTGAACGAGATCTTCTCGCCCTTGGCTTCACGCTGGGCGCGCATGCGCAGTTGCGACACGGCGATCACCAGGTACACCAGCAGGGCAATGGCGCCAGAGCTGGCCAGCAGGAACTCGAACACCTCGGCCGGGGCCAGGAAGTTGGCGAACACGCACAGGAAGGCCGCGGCGGTGGACAACAACACCGCCCAGTGCGGGGTGCCCGCCTTGGTGGTGCGCTGGGCAATGGCCGGGGCGTCGCCACGCTTGCTCAGGGAGAACAGCATGCGCGAGGAAGTGTACAGCGCCGAGTTCAGGCAGCTGGTCACGGCGATCAGCACGACGATGTCGACGATCAGCTTGGCATTCGGCACGCCGATCAGGCTGAGCACAGTCTGGTAGGAGCCTTTTTCCGCCAGGGTCGGGTCGTTCCACGGCACCATGGCCACCACCAGGAAGATCGACACCAGGTAGAACAGGCAGATACGCCAGATCACCGAGTTGGTGGCACGGCTGATCTGCTTGCCCGGGTCCTTCGATTCGGCGGCGGCGATGGTGACGATCTCGGTGCCCATGAACGAGAACATGGTGGTCAGCATGGCGGCCAGCACGGCGCCCAAACCGTTGGGCATGAAGCCCTGGGTGTCGAACAGGTGGCTGATGCCGCTGACCTGGCTGCTCGGCACCATGCCGAACATGGCCGCGCAACCGACGACGATGAAGCCGATGATCGCCAGCACCTTGAGCAGGGCGAACCAGAACTCGAACTCACCGTAGTTCTTCACGCTGAACAGATTGGTGATGGTCAGCGCCAAGGTAATGACCAGGGAGAAGGCCCACAGGTCCACCGACGGGAACCAGGCATGCAGAATGGCCGCGGCGGCGTTGGCTTCGAGCGGGATCACCAGGACCCAGAACCACCAGTACAGCCAGCCGATGGTGAAACCGGCCCAGCGCCCGATGGCGCGGTCGGCGTAGGTGGAGAACGAGCCGGTGTCCGGCGAGGCGACGGCCATTTCACCGAGCATGCGCATGACCAGCACCACCAGGGTACCGGCGGCGGCGTAGGCCAGCAGCACGGCAGGGCCGGCGGCAGCGATGGCGTGGCCGGAGCCGACGAACAGACCGGCACCGATCACACCGGCAATGGACAGCATGGTCACATGCCGTTGCTTGAGCCCCTGAGCGAGGTCATTGGAATTGTTACCGCTCATAAAACTACCTTTGTAAGGAGGTGGACTACACGAATGACTGCCAGCACGCCCGGGGTGAGAATGGCAGCGCTGCATTCAGGGTTTTGAGACGGCAATAACCGGGCCAGGCGACAATCGCTTTCGTCTGAAATGCTTCAGCGGCCAATAACGGCGCGGCTTGCAGGGCATAGTGCCAAGGCCTGGCCGAAAGGCCATCAAAACAGCGTGCCAAGTGCAGATTACTGAAATACTCACTTACAAACGCACCAAAGGTGCTCCCCGGTAACACCTTTGCCCAAACGGTGAGCAGAAAAAGAGCAACCCAACGGCGCAACCCCGCCCAAGGATAACGGGCAAAGCAGTACCACCCGGCCAAAAACGGCTTCCCAGAGCGGGCCAAAACTGGCACCATCGCGCCTTTTTTCATCAAGGCTCCGGTGCTGGGCAAACGCCCCTGCGGACATCCTGGCGACAGTCCACTGCAGCGATGCGACAAACTGTCCCACCAGCGACCAGAGCCCCTCGCGACCCCGTTGGCCGTCGTTGCGCCGCTATGCTAGCTTGGCGCTCGCCAGGAAGGCCGCCAACAGCTGGGAACGCACCCGTATACATGAGGACCGCACATGGCCCAGGCCACGCCCGCGCTGGAAATCCGCAACCTGCACAAACGCTATGGCGAGCAGGAAATTCTCAAGGGCATTTCGCTGACCGCGCGCGACGGTGACGTGATTTCCATCCTGGGGTCGTCCGGCTCCGGCAAGTCCACCCTGCTGCGCTGCATCAACCTGCTGGAGAACCCGCACCAGGGCGAGATCCTCGTCGCCGGCGAGGCGCTCAAGCTCAAGGCGCAGAAAAACGGCGACCTGATCGCCGCCGACAACCGCCAGATCAACCGCCTGCGCAGCGAGATCGGCTTCGTCTTCCAGAACTTCAACCTGTGGCCGCACATGTCGATCCTCGACAACATCATCGAGGCGCCACGCCGCGTGCTCGGCCAGAGCAAGGCCGAGGCCATCGAGCAGGCCGAGGCCCTGCTGAACAAGGTCGGCATCTTCGACAAGCGCCACAGCTACCCCGCCCAGCTTTCCGGTGGCCAGCAACAGCGCGCCGCCATCGCCCGTACCCTGGCCATGAAGCCCAAGGTCATCCTGTTCGACGAGCCGACCTCGGCGCTCGATCCGGAAATGGTCCAGGAAGTGCTTAACGTCATCCGCGCACTGGCCGAAGAAGGCCGTACCATGCTGCTGGTGACGCACGAGATGAACTTTGCCCGCCAGGTGTCCAGCGAAGTGGTCTTCCTGCACCAGGGCCTGGTCGAAGAGCAGGGATCGCCGCAACAGGTCTTCGAAAACCCGACCTCGGCGCGTTGCAAGCAATTCATGTCCAGCCACCGCTAACGGAGCAACACGAATGCAGACCTACAAGAAATTCCTCCTGGCCGCTGCCGCCACCCTGGTGTTCTCGGCCAATGCCATGGCAGCCGAAAAGCTGAAAATGGGCATCGAGGCGGCTTACCCGCCGTTCAACAACAAAGATGCCAGCGGCCAGGTGGTCGGCTTCGACAAGGACATCGGCGACGCCCTGTGCGCCAAGATGAAGGTCGAATGCGAAGTGGCCGTCTCCGACTGGGACGGCATCATCCCGGCACTGAACGCCAAGAAGTCCGATTTCATCATTTCCTCGCTGTCGATCACCGACGAGCGCAAGCAGGCCGTTGACTTCACCGACCCCTACTACTCGAACAAGCAGCAGTTCATCGCGCCGAAAAACGTCGACTTCAAGACCGACCGCGCCTCGCTCAAGGGCAAGACCATCGGCACCCAGCGCGCCACCCAGGCCGCGACCTGGCTGGACGACAACGGCGGCATGGACGGCGAGTTCAAGGTCAACCTGTATGACGGCCAGGAAAATGCCTACCTCGACCTCACCTCCGGCCGCGTCGATGCCATCCTCGCCGACAAGTACGCCAACTACGACTGGCTGAAATCCGAAGCCGGCAAGAACTACGAGTTCAAAGGCGAGCCGGTGAACGAGAGCGACAAGGTCGGCATCGCGGTACGCAAGGGCGACAACGAGCTGCGCAACAAGCTCAATGCTGCGCTGAAGGAAATCGTCGCTGACGGTACCTACAAGAAGATCAACGACAAGTATTTCCCGTTCAGCATCTATTGATTCGCCCCGACAGGCATCGCCGCCCTGGCGATGCCTGTCCCTTGAACAAACTTACCCATGAATATCGACCTGCACGGATTCGGCCCGGCCATGATGGCCGGCACCCTGATGACCGTAAAACTGGCGCTCTGCGCCTTGCTGCTGGGGCTGGTCCTGGGCCTGCTCGGCGCCCTGGCCAAGACCTCGTCGGTCAAGCCGCTGCAATGGCTTGGCGGCTTCTATTCCACGCTGGTGCGCGGCGTACCTGAACTGCTCTGGGTGCTGCTCATCTATTTCGGCACCGTCGGGCTGATGAACAGCCTGGGCGAAGCCCTGAACATGCCAGGCCTGGAGCTCAGCGCCTTCGCCGCCGGCGTGATCGCCCTGGGCCTGTGCTTCGGCGCCTACGCCACGGAAGTGTTCCGTGGCGCGATCCTGGCCATCCCCAAGGGCCACCGCGAAGCGGGGCTGGCCCTGGGCCTGTCCAAGGGCCGCATCCTGTCGCGGATCATCCTGCCGCAGATGTGGCGCGTGGCCCTGCCGGGCCTGGGCAACCTGTTCATGATCCTGATGAAGGACACCGCCCTGGTGTCGGTGATCGGCCTGGAAGAAATCATGCGCCACGCGCAGATCGGCGTGACCGTGACCAAGGAACCGTTCACCTTCTACGCCGTGGCCGCCTGTATCTACCTGGGCCTGACGGTGATTGCCATGACCGGCATGCATTTCCTGGAAAAGCGCGCCGCTCGCGGCTTCGTGAGGGCTGAGTAAATGAACTGGGAAGTCATCATCAAGTGGCTGCCACGCCTGGCCCAGGGCGCGACCCTGACCCTGGAACTGGTGGCCATCGCCGTCATCGCCGGGCTGATCCTGGCCATCCCGCTGGGCATCGCCCGCTCCTCGCGGCACTGGTACGTGCGCGCCCTGCCCTACGGCTATATCTTCTTCTTCCGCGGCACGCCGCTGCTGGTGCAGCTGTTTTTGGTGTACTACGGCCTGGCACAGTTCGACCTGGTCCGCGACAGCTCGCTGTGGCCGTACCTGCGCGACCCGTTCTGGTGCACGGTGCTGACCATGACCCTGCACACCGCCGCCTACATCGCCGAGATCCTGCGTGGCGCGCTGCAGGCGATCCCCAAGGGTGAGATCGAGGCGGCCCGGGCACTGGGCATGTCGCGCGCCAAGACGCTGTTCTACATCATGCTGCCGCGCGCCGCGCGCATCGGCCTGCCGGCCTACAGCAACGAAGTGATCCTGATGCTCAAGGCCAGCGCCCTGGCCAGTACCGTGACGCTGCTGGAGCTGACCGGCATGGCGCGGACCATCATCGCGCGGACCTACCTGCCGGTGGAGATCTTCTTCGCCGCGGGCGTGTTCTACCTGGTGATCTCGTTTGGCCTGGTCCAGGGCTTCAAGCTGCTGGAGCGCTGGTTGCGCGTGGATGCCTGCCAGGGGCGATAAGTAAGACAGTGAACCCGGGGCCGCTGCGCGCCCCATCGCGACACAAGGCCGCTCCTGCAGGCAGAACGCAATGCCCTGTAGGAGCGGCCTTGTGTCGCGATGGAGCGCGCAGCGCTCCCTCTCGATAGCGCCGCGGTGCTCCCATGCAAACCACCCCCCATCTCCAAGGCCAGCAGCTCATCGAGCGCTTCCAAGCCCTCGACCACTTCCTGACCCAGCACCAACACCTGTGGCGCCCGCGCCCCTTCACCCAGCCACGCCTGGACTGGGAAGCCCAGCACCCCGAGCTCGCCACCTGGCTACGCCAGCGTACCCTGGAGCAGGCCGAAGCCGCCCAGCAACACCTTGAGCAACTGCCGGCCCCGGCCCCCTTTCCGCATCTGGCCGCCCAGGCCTTGCAGTTGTCCAGCGTCGGCGAACTGCCCGACGCCGGCCTGCACCCGGCCGGCCACCGCCTGGACGTCAACGTCCCTGGCCGCAAGTGGCAACAGATCGAAGCCTTCACCCGGCGCCTAGCCTTCAGCCAGCCGAGCAGCCACTGGCTCGACTGGTGCTCGGGCAAAGGCCACCTGGGCCGCCGCCTGCTGCAACCCGGCCAGCAACTGACCTGCCTGGAGTACGACGGCAAACTGGTCGCCGCCGGCCAGGCCCTGAGCGACCACCACCACCTGCCCGCCCGCCATCTGCGCCAGGACGTGCTGGCAGCCGACAGCGCGCAGCACCTGGATCACGACAAGAGCGCGGTGGCCCTGCATGCCTGCGGCGACTTGCATGTACGCCTGCTGCAACTGGCCAGCCAGCAAGGCTGCCGGCAAGTGGCGATCGCCCCGTGCTGCTACAACCGCATCCAGGGCAGCAGCTACCAGGCGCTGTCCACCGCCGCCCGGCAATCGTCGCTGCACTTGTCGCAAGCCGACCTGGGGCTACCGTTGACCGAAGCGGTCACCTCCAGCGCCCGGGTGCGCCGCCAGCGCGATGCCTCCATGGCCCGTCGCCTGGGCTTCGACCTGTTGCAACGCGAGCAGCGCGGGGTGGACGACTACCTGTCGACCCCCTCCCTGGCCATCAGCTGGCTGGAAAAACCCTTCGCCCAGTACTGCCGTGACCTGGCAGGCCTGCGCCAGGTGGCCATCAGCGGCGAACCCGACTGGACGGCCCTGGAAGCCGCCGGCTGGCAGCGCCTGACCGCCGTGCGCAACCTGGAGCTGGTGCGCAACCTGTTCCGCCGCCCGCTGGAAATGTGGCTGGTGCTGGACCGTGCCCTGTATCTCCAGGAGCAAGGCTACGCAGTGCGCCTCGGGACCTTCTGCGACTACCCGCTGACCCCGCGCAACCTGCTGCTGCTGGGCGAGCGCGACGGATCGCCGCAGAACCCGTGAAAACCTGTGGATAAGTCTGTGAACAAGCTTGTGATGAAAATCGCGCCATCTTGGATCCAAGGGCTATTTGCGCCGCTTTGCTTATTCCGATGGAATCGCGAAAACCAGTAAAAACAGGCCTTTGCGCAAAGACCGGTGGTTACACCGGTCGGCATGCCTTTCGCGCAACGGGCAAATGCCTCTTGTGCATAAGCCTTTGCGCGAGGGCTGTTTTCACGCCAGTTTCAGCAGGCTCATGCCCACCAGCAACAGCACCAGGCCAAGCCAGCCACGCCCGGCCAGACGCTGGCCAAACAGGGCCCAACCCATGGCCACGGTGGCGAGGATGCCGAAGCCACCCCAGATGGCATAGGCCAGCGACAGCTCGATGTCCTGCACGGCCTGGGCCAGGGCGGTAAAGGCCGCCAGCACGGCGATGATCGAGGCCACGCCCAGCCCTTTGCGGCGAAAACCGTCGGAATACTTGAGCAGCAGGTTGGCCAGCACTTCCAGCACGATGGCCAGGGCCAGCCAGGCGAATGGCATCAGCATGGCAGCGCCTCCCCTTCAGCCACGGTCGGCTTGCTGCGGGTACCGGCTTTTACCAACAGGATGCCGGCGATCATCACCGCCAGCCCCAGGGCCTTGGCCCAGCCCAGGCTCTCGCCCAGCCACAGCACGCTGACCAGGGTGATCAGGACGATACCGATACCCTCCCACAACGCGTAGGCCAC
Source organism: Pseudomonas sp. VA159-2 (assembly GCF_024126635.1). NCBI lineage: Bacteria > Pseudomonadati > Pseudomonadota > Gammaproteobacteria > Pseudomonadales > Pseudomonadaceae > Pseudomonas > Pseudomonas sp. VA159-2. Next base: position 193,240 of record NZ_JAMYBV010000004.1, read on the forward strand.
ACCCACCGGCACACGTTTGACCGCCAGGGCGAGGAAGAAATACGACAGACAGATCATGCCGTACATGACGACATAACCCATCATGGGGAAATGCGTGGCGGCGAATTTCATCGACGCCGTGCCGATCACCTCGGCGGTGATGGCGACGCTCAGATAGATCCAGGAACGCATGGTGCCCTCCCATGGGCGACAGCGACCGGGCGCACAGGCACCGGCAGAAAGAAATGTTTACGGCTGCAGAGGGAGGGTGGCGCTAGAGGTCGCCGGTCCAGTGACGTTCACGGGAAACCAGGCGGGAGGAAGAGAGGAGCTTGAAAGCTTTACTGTTCAACATAATGAACACAAGATTAGCTCAGGCGATCGATTAAGTCAAAACGATAGCTAGAGACTAATAATTTCTCGCGCGTACATTGCGTCTTTCAGAGCATCTCCCTTAAAGCTTGCTGAAAGCTTCGTAAATTATATTCCCCGCCCGTTTTTGTCGGCAGCCAGCGCTTGCGCAGCCGCAGGTGGCGCCAACCTGGGCCAGGCCCGCGCCCACGCTCGCGCGACACCCTCATGCCCTAGGCGTCCAGCGCCACGGCCCGGGCCTGCGACAAAGCGTCGCCATTGTCACAGATCAAGAATTAATTATTGTTTTACGATAATTTATCAAGAATAATCCGCCCCGTTCATCACTGTACGGAGGCACCCCATGAACAGTAGATCCGTGGCCTATGCGCGTTCGCGCCTACGGGCCATCGGCGTATTCGCCGCTTATATGGCCTGGACCACCGCCGCCCTCGAACTGCTCGCCACACCACTGCTGTGCATTTTCGACTACCCCGACATGCAGGCGGCCTATCTGCAAATCCACGGCGAGCACATGCCCTTGCTGCTGGAGCCCGGCTATCAGGCATCGACCCTGGCGATCAGCCTGGTGCTGGCAGTCGAGATGATCCCCACATTCATCTCGGTCACCGCCCTGGGCTTGACCGGCCTGTTCTTCCACCGTCTCTCCCGTGGCCAGACCTGGACCTCGGCCAACATCAAGATGCTGTGGTGGGTCGGCCTGCTGTGCATTGGCACACCGTTGCTGTGGCCGGTGACCTACACCCTGCAAGGCCTGGCACTGGCCATCGACCTGCCGGCCGGCGAGAGAAGCTTCAACGTCTCGATCGGTGTATCATCGCAGGCTGTCTACGAGATCATGAAAGGCATCCTGCTGTGTGCCTTCTCGCTGCTCATGCGTGACGCCAAGACCATCAGCGATGAACACAACTGTTATGTCTAACCGCCTCCTATGCCGATAATCATCCGCCTCGACGTCGTCATGGCCCGGAACAAGATGCGTTCCAAGGACCTGGCGGAAATCATCGGCATCACGGAAGCAAACCTGTCGCTGCTGAAGAACGGCAAGATCAAGGGTTTCAAGATCGAAACCCTGGAGAAGCTGTGTCGCGCCCTGAACTGCCAGCCTGGCGATCTGCTGGAGTTCAGCGACGAATGATCAAGGACTGCAACACCCATGGCACTTTTCCACAATGGCCTGGCCGCCCTCGTGCTGGCCTGCCTGGCCTTGGCCCTTACCGGCTGCGGCCCGAGCTACACCTATAGATACTCGCCACCGCCCAGCGCGCATGGCATGAACTGCATCAACAGCTGCTCGATGGAGCGCAACCACTGCAAGCAGATGGCCCGCTTGCAGGAAAACAGCGAACGCGCGCTGTACCAGGCCGAGATGCGCACCTACGAGTACTGCCAGAAAGGCAAGAGCAAAAAAGAAGCGCGTCACAGTTGCCACTACCCGAGCTACCCGTTCAACACGGGCAGCAGCTACAGTTGCGGGTCTGATTATGACTCTTGCTACATGGCCTGCGGCGGCACCATCCAGCGCATTTTGATCAAAGACTGAACCCGGAACGGACTCGAACATCGTGAAACACGTGAAATCCCTCGCCCTGCTGACCGCCCTCCTGGCCATGACCGGCTGCGCCAACGATGTGCCGCCCAGCAAGCCAGCCCCACTGGACTGGAACATGCCCGGCATGCAACTGGGCGGCGACCGCGGCCTGCCGCTGCACAACCTCGACGGACGCTGCCGCAAGCGCGGTTGCGACAACAGCAAGCTGTTTTTCAACCCCGGCAAAATGGAGCCAGGCGTCAACTCCATGCACCGCGGCTGGTAGGAAAAATCTCCTTTCTGCCCGGTGACTTAGGGGATTGTGCGATGGATGCGATGAAGTGGTTTACAGCCGCGAATCCATCGCTATAATGACGCCCCTGTGCCGGTATAGCTCAGATGGTAGAGCAACTGACTTGTAATCAGTAGGTCCCGGGTTCGATTCCTGGTGCCGGCACCATTCAAGGTTCCATAGAAAGCTTTCAAAATCTCTGGAACCCCCGAAAAACCCGCCTTCTGGCGGGTTTTTTCGTTTTGGCGTTCCGTCGGATTCCGAGGGTAGCCAGCGCTAATAAGGGTAGTTTTAAGGATAGAGGTCCGTTTCGATATCGGAGACTACCCTTATGGCCCGCACCACTGCCCCACTTACAGACACCGCCTGTCGCACGGCAAAGCCCAGAGAGCGCGAGTACAAGCTTTTCGACGGCGACGGTCTTTACCTGCTTGTGCAACCCAACGGCCGCAAAGGCTGGCGGCTCAGGTACGTGAAACCCGATGGCCGCGAAGGCCTGACCGCTCTCGGCAGCTATCCGGTGGTCGGATTGGGCGACGCACGCCGTAAGCGCTTCGAGATCAAGCAGCAGCTCGCCAACGGCATAGATCCCATCCAGTACAAGCAACAAACCAAGACCCAGGCCGTAATCAACGGCCGCACCTTCGAAAGCGTTGCGCTCGACTGGCACGCGAGCATGGTGCCGAAGTGGGCGCCCGGCCACGCCAAGACTGTGCTCAGCCGATTGAAGACCCACGTCTTCCCTTTAATCGGTGCCAGAGCAATCGTTGAGCTGGACACCCACGACCTCATGCAGCCACTGGAAGCCGTGACGAAGCGCGGCACCATCGACGTGGCGCTCAGGATCAAGAACTACCTGCAAAGCATCATGCGTGAAGCCAAACGGCTGCGACTGATCACGGCGAACCCGGCTCACGACCTCGATGGCTCGATCAAGACACCACGGGTCACTCACCGACCCGCACTACCCCTATCGCGACTTCCAGAGCTATTGGCATGCATCGAGGACTACAGAGGTCGCCCGCTCACGCGCCTCACGGTGATGCTGTCGTTGCATGTATTCGTACGTTCCAGCGAACTGCGCTTCGCCCGTTGGAACGAGTTCGACCTCAAGCGCGGCATCTGGGAGATCCCCGACACCCGCCCGGCGCTGGACGGTGTGCCGTTTTCCACAAGGGGTACAAAGATGGCCGGGGATATCCACGTTGTACCCTTATCGCCGCAGGCAGTGGCCTTGCTTGAGCAGATCTACGCGATCACCGGCAAGTTCGAGCTGGTGTTCGCGGGGGATGCCAAGCCGTGGAAACCGATGTCCGAGAACACGGTGAATGCCGCGCTCAGGACGATGGGCTACGACACCAAGGTGGATATCTGCGGCCATGGGTTCCGAGCCATGGCGTGCAGTGCATTGGTCGAGTCCGGCCTATGGTCGGAGACGGCTATAGAACGACAGATGAGCCACAAGGAACGCAACAACGTGCGGGCCGCCTATACCCACAAGGCCGAGTTCCTCGAAGAGCGCCGGATGATCATGACCTGGTGGAGCCGGTTTCTGGAGGCGAACCGCGAGGACCATGTGACGCCGCATGAGTTTGCCAAGCAGACGGGCGAGAACGTCACGCGGCTTCGCAGTGCCAAGAGGACCGAGTAACCCGCCGCACCACCACCTCAACTCGCTGTGAAGTTACCCACAGCACCCCGTGAAGCTCCTCCGCGCGGGTCCTTTCAAACGGGGCTGCAAAGCCGCCCCGTTTGAAAGGACCATACCTAAGAAAAAAACTGCTGGCACAGCTTACGTCTGTGGAAAACCACTGATGTCCACCGGGGGATAGTTTTATCCACAGGCGCTAAATCCCTGATATCGCACTGCTTGACGAATATTGTCCACAGGCGTAGACCGGGAGTTGCAAACGCTGTCGATGACAGCACCCCAGGTGACCCGAACCTTAAAGGTCACGCCGCTCTGGCGGTGGTTCTCCCCAAGGGCGATTCGCATCCGGCAGCTCGCCCGGTCACTACCCATGTGATGGATGCTCTTACACACATAGCGCTCGTGCGCCAGATACACCGTACCTCGCTGCCCTGCAGCAACCTATCCGCTTGGCCGAAATATTGCGCCAACCTGTGCCCGTCTCTTTCTTCTGGAAAGAGACGGGCACTTCTACCACTGCTGCAGCCCTGATCGCACAAGGCTTTGCGGCATTCCCCCTCGTGACAATCGGCGTGACAAACGGCGATGTCACCAGCAACAGCGCTGTAGATGATGGTGCCGCAGACCAAGGAATGGACTGCACCTGACTGACAGTCAGGCATGCCCCGGTCATCGCATTGCTGCGTTCACCCGGCTCAGGATCTTCAGGCGCTGGTCTCGTCAGCCAGTGCTGCCTCCACCCGCCCGCCGGTAACGGTGCTCAGGGGGCCAGATCATGAGATGCCCTTGCTCCCGGACGTAAGGAGCCGCCAGTCCCGCGCTAGAGGACATCCCCACAGGTCGCAGGGGCCTTGATCCCTGATAACACTCAACATTCTTGGCGGGATGACGTGGGGCGAGGATCGGAGACCAGGCGATGAGGTGATTCGACATGGCATTGGTGGGTAGACGCGATGGCCGTAATTTCGGCTACGGCAGACAGTTGAGCTACGCGGGGCCGCAAGCGCTGAAAGACACGTTTGGCCGCGGCCACTACGGCACGGTGAAGGCACACAGTGATCGGTGGCAGGCATTCGTGAAATGGTGCCGCTCCGAACAGGGGCCCAGTATCAATGATGCGCGGCAGATTGATCGCAAAGTGTTGGCAGACTACGCGGCGTATCTGCGCGACCTGGTTCGGCGCAGTGACCTCGCCGTCAGCACCGCACAAAACCGGCTATCCAGCGTTAACAGGACCATGGCGGCGCTTCGCGGTGATCAGTGCGTGAAGGTGCCAAGTCCGAGCAAGGCGTTGGGTATGCAGCGCAGCGGGATTCGCCACTCGCTACCGCAGGGCCAAGTCCGCGAACAGGTTAAAGAGATCGTCAATGCGCTTTGCCGCAATCATCAGCAACGGGCCCCCGCGATCGTTCTGCTAGCGCGAGCCGCCGGCATGCGTTTGCGTGAGGCCATCCTAGCTGACCTGCCACGGCTGAGCCGTGAGGCTAAAGAGCTAGGCAGGATTAACATTCAGGATGGCACCAAAGGCGACCGTGCCGGGGCAACGGCTCCCCGTTGGATATCAGTGGACAACCATGTTCGAGGTGCTATTGAGTTTGCACGGCAAGTGTCGCCTGCAGGTAGTCGCAACCTGATTGCGCCACACGAAAGCTACCTGAGTCTTCTGCAAGAAATCATCCGCCCGGCGCGGAAAATCCTGCATGCACACAACCTTAAAGGCTTCCATGAGCTACGAGCAGCGTACGCATGCGAACGCTATGAGCAACTCACCCAGCACCGCGCGCCAATCAACGGCGGTAAATGCTGCCAGTTAGATCAGCACCTTGACCGCGAGGCCCGGAGGCAAATCAGCTATGAGCTGGGGCACGGTCGGATCGACGTGGTCGCTGCCTACGTAGGAGGTCGCAGATGAATCAGGTATTCGATATGGAGTTGTTCTTAGCTGCGGTGCTGACTGGCTCGCACGCCACTCGGCAACGCCATGTGCGGCAGGCTAGATTCATCCAAGCGGAAATCTCAGAGCGTTGGCAGCGACAGACGCCTTGGGCTTGGCAGAAAAAGCATGTGGATTGGTTTCTTGAGCATCGCCTACATCCACGTAGCGACGCGACGCGCTATTACTACCTACTGACGGTACGACTCATAGCAATTAGACTACAAAAGCAATGGGTTTTCGAACTACAATCAAGTTTAACCACGAAATTTATTTTCAATAAACGCACGCAACGGCATACAAGAGCTTCATCAACCAAAAATAATAGTTAGCGGCAACTGAAATACCAAATCCACTGCAAAACCATCTCAGCTGCCACTACTCGCTACCGGCAAACCTATTAACCATAACTATTTGATAGTGAGTATTTCTTCTCGTAACTGCCTAACACTACCAACAATATCCTTAGCAAATTTAAGCTTCTCAAAAGCACCCTCATTAATATCACCCGCATCAATTATCTCGGCGAGAGTTTTTTCAGCCAAAGACAAAAGATCATCAATTCTTAAATTAAGCATCCTATTTCTTCGTATTGATATTCGACTTGGACGATTCAGCGAAAGCAGCTTAATTATATATTCAGACGGGCCTCGCAGAGCGATGAACTCACCAGTACTGGACACAGAAAAAAAACTTAGCCTATCGTCTAAAAAAGGATCTACGAACCCAATCACGTCATTATGGGCTTCAGCTAAATCTATAGAGATCGGCCAGTGCGATGACTTGCTGCGGTTACACTTAGCACAAGAAATGACTAAATTACCCGGAACATTCTTCAAATGTGGGAATTTTTCTTGAGGTCTGAAATGATCTAGAGCAAACCCTTCATTTCCATTTTCGTCAAGTCGGACATCACAGTACACACACCGATTCTGACAGTCGATTGAGATCTGATCACGATAGTGGGCGTAACCATAAAACCCACCACATTCCTTTACATCGTATGTCTCACACCGAGAAAGCTTAGGAAAAAATGACATATCTCATTTCTTATGAAGGTTGTTTTCAATTTCAAGTATTTTCGCCTCTAAGGCGTCTAATTTTTTTAAGCTTTCTGCACTATAAATTTCATCAATTTCAAATGGAGCAGATCGGAGATAACCCAGCTCTTCGAACTCTGAAGCCTCATTACCATCTAGCTCCTCCGAAAAAGATTTTCGTAATAAAAGTTCAAACCTTGCTTCCCGCCCTGTCGTAATATCTAAATAATTATCAATTCTTCGCAAAATTCTAGCGCCAACCACTTCCTTACGGGCTGGTAGATCTTGCTTACTGAGAATGTCCTCTACCTTCATCTCCCCCTCTACGAGTTCCTCTGACTCCGGGTAGCTCGTCAACATATAAATTGGAATTTTCTTGTTTAACCCTCGCAAGTACTCCGCCAATTCAATACCGAAATACTTGGCAACACCTGAATCCTTAAGTTGTTCATCCAACACAATCGTTACAACATCTTTATCCTCAACCAAAAATCTCATGTCACCTACTTCTGGTCTTGGTTCGACACCAAAAACTTTAGGCGATTGAGCATTATCTGGAAAGCACTCCTGCAACATTAGACTGAATGTCTCACGCTGATCATCATCTTCGTCGACAAAATAAATTTTCAATTTATTACTCCAGTGTTGATTGCTGGAACCTTGATCATAAAGTTTGCCCCTCCAAGGCTTCCTTTAGCCCCAAGAGCTATCGTCCCCTTGGAGTGATCCTCAACAAAGGTCTTCACAATCGAGAGCCCCATACCTGTTCCAACAGTATCCCCTTTACGGTTTCTTTTTGTTGAAAATGTGGCTTTAAATATATGCCCCTCTACGCCAGCTTCAATACCGCAGCCACTATCTTCAAACTCGACAACTGCCACTCCGTCTTGCGCATATAGTTTTATTCTAATATGCCGACTCTCTGCTGGGGTGTCCGACATTGCCCAGCAGGAGTTAGTTATCAAATTAGCAAATATACTTTCCCAATCAATTTCATAGCCTTTTATCTTTAAGCTGCCTTTGGATAAATCCGCAAATTTAACTTTTATCTTTCTCTTCGAAAGCATTTCGTCAAAACTGCTTAGCACGTTATTAATAATTGCAGCCAAATCTAGTGCCCGTCTAGTCCTTTTATCACGACGAACATTTCCAAGCGAAAAGTTCCCGAACACTTTTATGTAGTTTAGGGACTTCTCGATAGAATCGAATCTCTTTTCCGCGTAAGCAACCGTTTCATCAGGAAGCATGAAAAAGTCCTGAACAACCTTAGTACGAAGCAAAGCGCTATTCGAAACTGCGGTGGATATGGCAGCTAAAGTCTCATGTCCAAATGAAACTGATAGAATACCCAATGACGCAAGGTTCGCTAATGTATCCTTTTCAGCTTCTAACTGGTCCACTCTGTCTTTAACAATAGCTGACCGCTCACTTTCTTGACTCAAAGTAGCCTGAATCACGTCAAGCTGCTTTTTCACCTCTACATCTTTGGAGAATGACTTCAGCGTCTTAATTTTTTCGATAACTTCATTATAAGCACTGTTGCCCTCATCAATTATTTTAGACAAGGGCACCTCTAGAGGCTTTAATTTCTTCTCAGCCAGAGCGTGTGTTTGAATATGTTTTTCGAAAAGCTCAATGCATTTTAGGGAAAACTTCCTCAACTGGAAGTAAGCAGGAGTTTCAGTCAACCCCTCCCTGTTTGTCTGGTCTACAAGGTTGGGATTTTTATCCCTACCTATAAACACGGCACCGACAATTTGGTTATAACCAATCCTCCAGTTTTCCATCGTGATACTTTCAGGATTGACTACACGCCGCATTGCTAAGCCCAACCAGTCTCCATCGCCGCTTGGATCGCCGTAAGGCTTGACCCTAAAATTGTCTCTGTAGACTCGAACCCCTTGATTACTTTTGAGAAATGCACGTATTTCTTTTGGCTTAAACTTATTGGCGTCAACATCCCTTCCTGGGCTATTGCGCATGAAATACACGCTAAAGCTCAGCGGACCGCAACTAGGGGTAGTATCGGATTGCTTCATCCATTCACTCCAAGGCACCGGAGCAGCAGGCAAGCTTATATTTCCATTCCTGTCGAGAATTTCAAAAGATACTCTAAAATCGTCTAGGATAGATGCCTCTAATCGCCACTCGGCCGCTTCCAAAAAGTGATCAGAAGCAATATAACCTTCGAGATCCGACCTAAACCCACCAGTATCGAACTTGACATTGAATCCTAGCGTTTTTGAAAAAGGCGACACCAGCAGTGACAGCTCTTTCCTCAACTCCTCTAAAAATTCTCCGTCCCAAACATCTTTAAGCCCGGCCAGAACGTACTGAGAGCCGCTCTTTCGTCCTAATAAAGGAAAAGAATCGTCAGACAAACGAGAGTTTTTTATTTCAAAAACTTCATGCTTGATACTATCGAGCTCAACACTTTTAACTAGATTGTATTTATTCCAATCTATGTCAACCTCAAAAATACTTTGGCTGACCTTGGTTTTTGTAAAGAGATTAAGCTTGGTGCAAAGTCTATCAAGCCCTAATCGGCCAAGCCCCTTTGCACCTGTATAAACTCTCTGTTTTGAGCTTCTGCCGACTTCATATTTGTGAGTCGTTCCTATCCGCATCCACCTAGTCAGGAGATGCTCTTTGTCCATCCCATCGCCGTCATCAGTGATAGTCAGCTTGGGTGAATCAGTATGTAGATCGCTGAAAGCGATGACCACCTCGCTGGCATCAGCGTCGTAAGCATTCTTTACTAGCTCACTAACTGCCACCAGGGAGCTAGATATACTCTCTCGACCAAGCTGAATAGCAACTCGAGCCTCAACAGTAAATGGATGCCCGCCTAGACTATCCCTCATGCTCATCAATAGCCTCCAATGGAATTCCTTTTACTACACCGACGGTCAAATGTCTGCACCGAATCTTCGAATTAATATAATTATTTACCGCTTGCGACCTTAAAAGACTTAGCAAATTCACACAAGATTCAATTCTCCCGTCCATAGGAGATATAGCAATTATATGATTCTCAACTGCAACATCTTCATAACAGTTAACGATAGTCCCCACCGCTCTGTATTTGTCTTTTGGACTAGATGTTCGTCGCACAGCCACAAAAGGAGTTTTAATTTTCCTTCCAGAGTGACAAATACGCTCTTCCAGTTCATTTACAGTTCCCCAAGCGGGTAGAATTTTCGCATGTGCATAAGGTGTTTCAACACCAACAAAAATATCTCTATGCGGAACTACCGGGCCGACCGAAACATTATACCTATCGGAAAGCACTACTCCGACATCTTCTACTTTTTTAACATCCTGCGGAACCAATGACTTAACTGCGCTGATGACGAATACATCTATCTGAACCCCTGGTTCAAAAGCTCCGAAACCAAAAATATCAGTCACAACTTGACTGTGGATATGCTTTCTCCAAGACGCATAACGGCTACCGCTTTTGAGGACGTCAGGCAGAATACCTAAGAGCTTTCCACCCTCTGGAAGAACATCTACAGCATAGCTAGCGAACAAAGCAGCAGCATTCGACCTTCCTGAAGTCCAACTTACATCGTCTGGAGTATTTATCGGGCAGAACGGGGGGTTCATAACTATGCAATTCACCTTCCCCTTATAAAGACTGTGCTCTACTAAAAAATCCCCTACGCGAATATTGTCCAAGAGTGACATTGCGCTTTCAAGGCAAAGATCTAAATCTGCAATCGCGCCCTTAGACACAGCAAGGCGAATAATTTTTTTCTTCGCTAGACTGATAAAAACTGGATTAATATCTAGCCCATGTAACTTCTCGTTCCAGCTCAACAAACAACCACGAAGAGACTTTTCGACCTGTAATCTATCGGCAATCTCTAACAACAAATTACCTGAGCCACATGCCGGATCTAATGTAATATCTTCATCTACACAGATATCAATCTTTGACAAAGATAGTTTCGCTAGTTCAGAAGGTGTGAAAAACACGCCCTGTTTCTTACGCAAGCTTGCACCCATGGAGTTTAGTGCATCAAGCTCTTCAATTTCTATATCTTCAAAAACTCCGTGATGCAGGGTTGAGTTAAGACCAGCATCAAGTACGCATCTGCTATATGTTTTTTGTGCGCTAGTCCCTACAAGCACGAAAGCTTCTTTATTCGAACTCAATCTTCGCGCTCCATGGAGTGAGTGCGCGGACGCCTCTCGGAAAAGCTGATTTCCATACCTAGAACAGCAAGCACTGCGAGTAATTTTCTTGCCCCAAACTCAGGCATGCGTCCACGCTCAAAGCGAGACAGCGACTCCTGAGTGATGCCTGCGAGGCCAGCCACGTACCCTTGCTTGATGCCAAGCACTTGGCGGCGCTTGGCTACGGCCTCTCCAAGCTCATTCAGACTCTCCACAAACCACCTTCACCTGCAAAAAAATTTGACGTATTTGTCAAAATTACTCTAACCGAAGGAATAATGCGAGCTTTTTATTTCGCTGTGTGCTTCTAAGAAATTTAAAACTAAAAAACAAAATATCTCTCAATTAAAAACCACTACTTCTTCACTCTAAATTTTAGATAATTTCAAAAAAGGATACTTATTGAGATAGATTTATAGCGACAAAATTTATTACTTCAAATTAATCAAGCATTTACCTCAAACTTCGACTCCTGGTGCCACCATCTCCCCAAAGCCTCGACCTCTGTCGAAGCTTTTTCGTTTCCACCTCCCCCTGCGACACATCGCCCACCCCACCCACTTCTTGTTTTCGCTCAATAAACCTTACGTTTAAAGCGGCTATTCCTGTGCCCGACGATTCCCGTCGACTTAAGGAGAAGTCCCATGAGTGAGCAAGAAGGCGTTGCCCTGACCCGGCGTGGCATGCTCGCCGGCAGTGTGTTGCTGGGCGTCGGCACCACGGTGCTCGGCACTGGCCTGGCCCGGGCCGCAACCGCTGCGCCCGCTGCCAGCACCGGCCCCGCCGTGGACCTGGCAAAGCTTGAGCGGGTCAGCGTCGAGCTGGTGCCGCCGCCGCAGGTGCATGCCCACAGCCAGCGGGCGCCGGGCAAGCCGCGGATCGTCGAGTTCCGCATGGTCATCGAGGAAAAGGAACTGGCCATCGACACGGCCGGGGCCTACATCCATGCCATGACCTTCAACGGCTCGGTGCCGGGGCCGTTGATGGTGGTCCACGAAGGCGACTATGTGGAGCTCACCCTGGTCAACCCGGCCAGCAACAGCATGATGCACAACATCGACTTCCACGCCGCCACCGGCGCCCTGGGGGGCGGCGAGCTGACCCATGTGAAGCCCGGCGAGCAGGTGAAGCTGCGCTTCAAGGCCGACCGCGCCGGGGTGTTCGTGTACCACTGCGCGCCGGGTGGGGCGATGATCCCCTGGCATGTGGTGTGCGGCATGAACGGCGCGATCATGGTGCTGCCGCGCGATGGCCTGAAGGACGCCGAGGGCGGGGGGCTGAAATACGACAAGGTGTGGTACATCGGCGAGCAGGACTACTACATCCCCCGCGACAAGGACGGCAAGTACAAGCGCTACGCCAACCCCATGGCCAGCTTCGGCGACATGAGCCAGCTGATGAAGGGGCTGGTGCCCAGCCATGTGGTGTTCAACGGCAGCGTCGGCGCGCTGACCGGCAAGCAGGCGCTGACCGCCAAGGTCGGCGAGACGGTGCTGATCGTCCATTCCCAGGCCAACCGCGACACCCGCCCGCACTTGATCGGCGGCCATGGCGACTATGTGTGGGCGGCGGGCAAGTTCGCCAACCCGCCGCAACGCAACCTGGAAACCTGGTTCATCCCGGGTGGTGCGGCGGGGGCGGCGTTGTACACCTTCCGCCAGCCGGGGCTGTACACCTACCTCAACCACAACCTGATCGAGGCGGTGATGCTCGGCGCGGCGGCGCATGTGCAGGTCGAGGGCCAGTGGAACGACGACCTGATGAGCCAGCTGCAAGCACCGGGGCCGATCCGCTAGCGGCATTGACCTCGGTCAAGCCACTTGGCCATGCGCGGCATAGCCTGAGCGCAGGCACTCACTTCATGGAGGGAGACCATGGCCAAGAAATTTCCCAACAACCCCAGCCATCCGGAACGGATCTGCTGGGGCTGCGACCTGTACTGCCCGGCCAAGGCGCTGGCCTGCGGCAATGGGGCGGAGCGGACCATGCATCCGGCGGAGCTGTTTGGCGAGGATTGGGACCAGCTTGATGCGCGGCTGGACCAGCCGATAGCCCTAGCGCAGGATCTCCCAGCCAACAGCCCTCAAAACGCCGTACTCACCGTCAACGCCAGGTTGCGCGGGTCGCCGTAGATCGCCCCGGCGTAGAACCCGTAGCGGGTGTAGTAGTGCTTGTCGAACAGATTGTTGGCGTTGAGGCTGACGCTGGTGTCGTCGGTCAGTTGGTACTTGGCCATGGCATTCCAGATGGCATAGCCCGACCAGTTCACATCGCTGGCGCTGCGGCTCACGCCGTTGCTCGGCTGGCCGGCTGGCGAGGAGATCGCGCGGATGTTGCTCTGCGCGGTGACCCCAGCGCCGAGGGTCAGGCGCTCCAGTGGGCCGGACAGGCGATAGGTGGTCGAGGCCTTGAACAGGTGCGACGGGTCGCTGCGCCCGTCGCTGTCCAGGCGCCGAAAATGCAGGTAGGTATAGCCGGCGTAGACATTCCAGTTGGGGCTCAGGGCGCCGGCGACTTCCAGGTCGATACCGTCGGTTTCCTGGCCGGAGCCCGCCTTGTAGGCGGTGGCGCCGGTCGGGGTCAGCAGGTCGCCGTCCATGACCGCCTTGTTTTCCTGCTTGGTGCGAAAGTAGGCGGCGGAGGCGTTCAGGCGGCCATCGAACCATTCCCCCTTGATCCCGCTCTCGTAGCTCTGGCCACGGATTGGCTCGACCTTGGTGCCGCTGGCGGTCTCCTCGGTCTGTGGGTTGAAGATATCGGTGTAGCTGGCGTACAGCGAGTAGCTGTCGTTCAGGTCGTAGACCACGCCCAGGTAGGGGGTGACGATGCCATTGTTCTGCTGGTTGCTGCGCACGCCGCTGACGTTGCGGGTGGTGGTCGAGTAGTCGGTGGCGCGCACGCCGAGGATCACCGCCAGCGGGTCGCTGAGGCTCAGGCGCGTGGCGGCATACATCCCTTGCAGGCGGGTGGTGGTCTTGCTGTGCAGGCCGGTTTTCGACGCCAGCATGGCGTAGTCGTCGTCCACGCCGTCGAGCCAGTTGCTCAGGCCCAGGCCGTTGTTGGCGCGGAACTGGCAGCCGACGCCGCTGTTCACCGTCTTGCCGCCGCCGACCATGCTGCAGCTGTACTGCGGCGACCAGGCCACGGTGCGGCTGTCGTTGTAGCCGACCATCGCCTGGTGGGTGCGGCCGAGCAATTGGAACGGGCCGGACAGGTCGATCTGCGCCGATTGCTGGGTGGTGTCGGTGGAGCTGTGCAGGCCATTGAGCACCGCGCCGCTGCCATCCTGGTCCCAGTAGCCCCCGTAGACGCCACGGCCGGATGAGTTGACCTTGGCCAGCCCGCGGTGGTTGAGGGCCTCGCCGCTGCTCTGGGCGACCTTGAGGTCCAGGCTCCAGTCGTTGTCGAACTGGTGCGACAGCGAGCCGAAGGTGGTGCGGGTGATGTATTCGCCGAAGCTCCAGCTGGGCACCACGTTGGTGCTGCGCGGCAGGTCGGTCTTGCTGCCGTCGCCGTACCAGATCGGGATGTTGGCGCCCCAGCCGCCACCGACCACCTTGTTGTATTCGTACTGGTAGCCGGCGCCGAGGGTGGTGGCGTCGTCCAGGTCGAATTCGAAGTTGGCCAGCGCGGCGCGTGAGCGCTCGGACTGGTTGTCGCGGAACGAGTTGGCGTCCTGCTGGGTCATGACCAAGCGCGAGCGTAGGCGGCCGTCCTCGCTCAGCGGCAGGTTCAGGTCGGCCCCCAGGCGGCGCTTGTCCCAGCTGCCATAGGTGGCGTAGGCACTGCCGCCGAAGGTCTTGCCCGGCGCCTTGCGAATCAGGTTGACGGTGGCCGACGGGTCGCCGGTACCGCCGAGCAGGCCGTTGGCGCCGCGCACGATGTCGATGCGCTCGTACAGGTCCATGTTCAGGGCATTGCCGCCGCCACTGAAGTCCGAGCCGCCGGGGAACTGCAAGCCGTCGATCTTCCAGTTGCTGATCGAATAGCCACGGGCGCGGAAGTCGGTGCGCCCGCCCACTTCCATCTTGCTCATGCTCACCCCGGGCGTGGTGTCCAGCGCCTGCTCGATAGTGTGGATATCGCGGTCGTCCATCTGCTGGCGGGTGATACTGGTGACCGACTGCGGGGTCTGCCGCGGCGTCAGCTTCAGCCCGGTCGAGCTGCGGGTGCTTTCGACGGTGTAGCCGATCTGGCCGCTGTCGTCGGCCACCGGCAAGGCGCTGCTGTCGATGGTGGTGGCATCCAGCTCCACGGCCTGGTTGCCGGCCGTGGCGGTGGCTGACAGCCCAAGGGCAACGAAGAAGGCAAGCGGGGTGAGGCGACTGCCGCCTCGGAGAACGGGGTATGCGTCGGTCATGATGCTCTGTCGTACCATTTGGGAAGGCTTCGTATTCGCAGATGATTTTTTGTTACGATTCTAGGCATCCGCCCCTTCGGCGCCATGGACGGCATGTACGGGGATGTAATCGAACGTAATGCGCAGCCAGGCTGCTGCCTCGCACAGGTATCCCCGCACCATGAGCACGACCCTGCTGGTCGTCGACGATGACGACGAAATTCGCGAACTTCTCTGCGATTACCTGGCCGATGCCGGTTACCAGGCCCTGGCCGCCGGCAACGGCGAGCAGATGCGCGAGCAGTTGGCGCGCCATGCCGTGGACCTGGTGGTGCTCGACCTGATGCTGCCCGGCGAGGACGGCCTGAGCCTGTGCCGGCAATTGCAGGCGCAACCTGGCCTGGCGGTGATCATGCTGTCGGCCAAGGGCAGCACCCTGGACCGCATCATCGGCCTTGAGGTGGGTGCCGACGATTACCTGGCCAAGCCTTTCGAGCCCCGTGAGCTGGTGGCGCGGATCAAGGCCGTGCTGCGCCGGCCACAACGCCTGGAAACCGCGGCGCAGGACGCCACCGTAGAGCCCCAGCGGTTCGCCGGCTTTCGCCTCGATCACGTCAAGCGCCTGCTCACCCTCCCCGACGGCCAGGCACTGACCCTGCCCCGCTCCGATTACCGGGTCTTGCGCGAACTGCTCGAGGCCAACAACCGCGTGGTCTCGCGCGATCAGCTGACGCGCAGCGCATTCGGCCGCGACCACCTGCCCGACGACCGTTCGGTGGACATGTGCATCAGCCGCCTGCGCCAGCAGCTGCGCCGCGCCGCGAGCCAGGGCGCGCAGATTCTCACCATCCGCAACGAAGGCTACCTGCTGAGCCTGGCCCGCGAAGCCCTGGGCGCCTGAGGTGCGTTGGCTTCGCCGGCTGTGGCCGCGCACGCTGTTCGGCCAACTGCTGCTGATCATGATCAGCGGCACCCTGCTGATCCAGTTGCTGTCCAGCAGCATCTGGTTCGACGTGCGCTTCGCCCAGGTGCTGGAGGCGCCGGTGCGGTTGATCGCGGCGCGCAGCGCGCCGTTGATCGCCCTGGCCGACTGCCACGGCGCGGCGCTCGCGGTGCCCCGCCACTACCAGGTGCGCTGCGCCGAAACCCTGCCCGAGGGCGAGCACGACGAACGCCGCGGCCGGCGGCGGATCGAGCTGCTGCTGCACCAGGCGCTGGCCTACGAACTGGGCCGCGAGCCACAGGCGCGCTTGCTCAAGGTGCGGCTCACCGACGAACAGGGCCAGCCAATCGTCTGGCGCAGCCTGTTCGGCCTGCGCACCGCCCAGGCCCACCTGGAATTCGCCGTGCCCCTGGCCGACGGCCATTGGCTGACCATCGATGGCCAGGAGCTGCAAGGCTGGAGCGGCGAGTCGGCCTGGGTGCTGATCAGCGACTACCTGCTGCGGGTCTATGCCTTGCGCATCGTCGCCGTGCTGCTGGTGTGCCTAGTGGCGGTGCGCCTGTGCCTGCGCCCGTTGCGCCGCCTGGCCGATGCGGCCCGGGGCCTGGGGCACAACCTCGAACAACCGCCGCTGCCGCTGGATGGCCCGGAGGAAGTGCGCCAAGCCGCCCAGGCCTTCAATGCCATGCAGCAACGGCTGATCGGCATGGTCAACGACAAGGCCTACTTCCTCGCCGCCGTGTCCCACGACCTGCGCACCCCGCTGACGCGCATGCGCCTGCGCCTGGAGCGGCTGGAAGATGGCGAACACAAGGAGCGCCTGCGCCACAACATCGCGCAAATGGACGGCATGATCGGCCAGGTGCTCGACTACCTGCGCGCCGGTGAACAGCAGAACCTGCAACAGGTCGACCTCGACCGCCTGGTGGCCCGGCTGTGCGCCGACCTGGCCAGCGCCGAGGAACCCTTGCCCATTCATGGCCAGGCGGGCCAGGCGCGGGTCGACGCCCTGCTATTGCAGCGCTGCCTGCAGAACCTGCTGGTCAATGCCCTGCGTTATGCCCAAGCCGTGTCGGTCACCCTGGAAAGCACCCGCCATGGGCTGTGCATCCATGTCGACGACTGCGGCCCCGGTATCGCGCCGGGCTTGCTGGCGACCGTCACCGACCCGTTCGTGCGTGGCGAAGGCTCGCGCAACCAGGCCTCGGGGGGGTATGGCCTGGGGCTGAGCATCGCCCAGCGCATCGCCGCCAGCCACGGCGGTGAACTGCTGCTGCGCAACCGCGCAGACGGTGGGCTGCGGGTCAGCGTGCGCCTGCCCGCAGGTGGCCCGGCCTGACTACTTGCACTCGCCCTGGAGGATCTTCAGCGCCGCCTCGGCCAGAAAGCCCGAGCGGCTCTTGTGCTCGGGGTGGTTCTGCACGTAGCTGTCGATGCGGGTGAGCAGGTAGGCCGGCAGGGTGATGTTGAGCTTCTCGGCCTTGCCCAGGTAGCGGGTGATATCGATGTCGATCAGCGCCCAGGTGCAACCGGCGTAGGCTGGGTTGGCGGCATGCGCGGCGACCTTGCTGGCCTTGGGGATCTCCTGCTGGTCCTGGGCGAGCAGCTCGAGATGGCCCTCGATCGCCTCGCGGGCCATGGCGATGGCGTTGTCGAGGTCTTCACCCGCCGAAAAGCAGCCAGGGATGTCCGGTACTTCCACGCCCCAGGCGTGCTGGTCGTCACCGGGAAGGATGGCGATGGGAAACAACATGGGGTAAAGCCTCCTCGTCAGCTGGCGTAGACGATCCGCGCCTGACGCAGGATGCTGGCCGCGGTGGCGGGCAGCAGGTCCTTCTTCGGGTGCGGGATGGTTACCAGCCCAGGTTTGTCGGGGTGCTTGAAGTGATGGTGGCTGCCTTTGCAACGCACCAGGTACCAACCATCGGCCTCGATCACCGAAATCATTTCACGGCTGTTCATGGACCCATTCCTTGGGCTGGCCGATTGGTGGTTAGTATAACCACCACTCCAGCATTATCAACACCATACCCACTGCGGCGACGAGTGGGCGATCCGAGGGCAGGTATGGTGAGGGGAAGCAGGGGCGGGCGCAGAGAAGTGATGCGGGATCTTGCCGCCCCTAGCGACGCGCTTGGCGCCGCTGCTGGCGATACTCCACCAGCCGCTTGCGCATCTCTCGATAGCGCTGGCTGTTGAGCAGCAGCAAGGCCACCAATGCCGACAGCAGGCTGCCGGTGTAGATGAACATGTTCGGTCCATGCCCATAGGTAGGCAGGGTGATCAGCATGCACGCCACGCACATCCCGGCTATCAGCCAGCAACCCCAGGCCCGACCACGCACCACGGCGCCATGGCCCAGGGCGAACAGCGCAAACAGGCCATACAGGCCCAAGGGGAACAGGCCATCCTGCGCACAATGACGGCAGTAGGTGCTCCAGGCCAGGGCGAAGGTCCAGGCAACGGCGATGATCGAGGCGAAAAACGCAGCGATGAACACGCCGAAGTAGCGTTGGAGAAAATCCTTGAGCGGGGCATGGCGCGTCATTCGCTGAGTTCCTCGTAAAGCCCGACAGCCAATCCTTGCACCGTGCCGCTACCAGCAAGGCCGATAAAGCCACCCACAGAGTCCTTGATCAGTGTCTGCGTGGAGTGGCTGATCTGGGTTGGGGTAAAGCGCTTGACCAGTTCACCCGCGCTCTGCCTGAGCTTCAGTTGCTTGGCGGTCAAGGCAGGATGCTTGATGGTCAGCAACTCGGTAGTCAAAGCCTTGCGTTGCTGGCGGCTCAGCGAACGCGTCAGTTGATACCAGCTGTTGCCGGTAGCAGCCTTGCGCACCTGGAGAAACTTCAAGGTGGTCAGGCCCGACGCCCCCACGCCCATCAGCGACACCGCATCGAGTACAGGCGTGGCCGCCTGGTACCAGGCTTCCTGGTCCATGGCGTCATTAAGCGACGGATCGGTGGCCTCGAAGGCCGTGCGCACCAGGCCGATGCCGCACTGCGCGGTACTGGCCGTGGCGGCTGCGTAGCCGACGGCGGTCAGGGCCAGGCTCGCACCACCGGAAAACGGCACCGCGATGGTGCCGCTGAACATGACGATCCACCCCAGCACGGCGCCGGCGCATGACAGGGTGGTGTTGACCGCCTCCTTCACCACTCGCGCTTCTCGCGGGTTGGTTTGCAGTTGGTTCATGAACTGCTCTGGCGAGGTGTAGCGCGGTGCCTCGCGCAGGATGATGCGCTTGGGCTTGATACTGCAGATCGGTTGAAACTCGCGCAGCGTCATGACGTTGTAGTCGGCGTCGATATACACGACGCCCGCGCCGACGATGCCGGGGTCGGCGTCAATCGCCTTGAACAGCTTCTGCTGATCGATACGCCCCTGCATGCGCTGACGCGCCATGAATTGCGAGGTGTTGCCCAGGGGATTGGCAAGCAGGTCTGTCACGAATCGGTTTCCTTACACATGCATCAGAGCCTTGGGGGCAGACCTTTGAAGGTCTTGGCGATTTTTTTGCGACATGCCCGCTTCAATTCAAGATTGTCGGGGCTGCTTTGCAGCCCTTTCGCGACACAAGGCCGCTCCTACAGGACGGCGTCGCGAAAGGGGCGCAAAGCGCCCCAGGCGCGGTATCAGACGTTCGGGCAAGGCACCGGCGCCCAGTCACCCATGTCCGGGTTGCGGCACATGGCGTTGACCTGGTCGGCGCCCGCCTTGGCCACCTGCTGGGCCTCGGTCTTCTTGCCGTTGGCGTTCTGCAGGGTCTTCTCGGTGGCTACCGCTTCCTGCGGCACCTTGGTGTTGGTCTTGGCCGGCTGAACCTTCTTGACGTCCTTTTTCTTGCCGGTGCTGGCCACCTTCGGCGGCTCGGCCACGGCGACCACCTCGGTGCGCTGCACGCCCACCTGCTTGAGGTCCTGCTCGTAGGCCTGGGTGTAGTTGTTGAGGTTCTCACCAAGACGGCCGTTGACGGTGGTCAGCAGGTTGTTCGACTCCTGCAGGCCAGCGACGATCTCGGCCAGGCGCTTGCGGCCTTCGGTGTCGTTGATGCGGCCCGACTTGCGGTTCTGGATCAGGCTGGCGAACTCGCGCTGGTAGCAGCTCTGCGACGACTTGGCGTAGGCGGTGGTGCGGTCCAGGTCGGCGGCGCTCTTGTCGATGTCGGCCGCGTACGAGGCAATGCGCTGCTTGTCGTCGCTGATCTGCTTCTGGCGCTCGGTGTAGTAGCCAGCCGCGCCGCCGACCAGGGCACCACCGGCGGCGCCGATGGCGGCGTTGCGGCCGCGGTTTTCCTTGTCGACCAGAGCGCCGGTCAGGGCACCGCCCACCGCGCCGAGCAGCGCGCCGGTGGTGACCGAGCGGGTCATGTCGCCATCGGTGGAACGCAGGTGCTGCACCGGCTCGTAGCAGTTGGGGTAGTACTCGACCTTGGTCGTGGCGCCGACCTTGGACGCCGGCGAACTGGCGCAACCGCTCAGCAGCACGGTGCTGAAACCGGCGGCCAGCAGCAGCGCGGTACGGGCCTGGGATGCGGTGATCAGGGGTTTGCGGGTGGACATGGTCTGGTTTCTCTTCTTGGGTTTCTCGGTAACCGGGGGCCTCGTGCCCCCGGGAGTCCTTTCTACGGAAGCTGTCCTTAGGCTCGCGGGGCGGCCGATGCCAGCAGCTCCTTGAGGATCGTCGCCGGATCGGCCCGCCGGTTCTGGCGGTACTCCCCGACGTGGCGGACGAACAGGGTGGCGCGGGTCACCAGGCTGTTGCCCAGGACCGGCTTGCGATTGAGTTCTTCCTTGACCCGCTGGAACTGCGCCTGGATCACCGCATCGGTGTAGCGCGTGCCACTGGCCAGGTTGTCGATGTAGATCGCCACGGCGCCGTCGAGGGCGGCGCGGCCGTTGGCGATGGCCGCGCCGTACATGCGCGCGCTGGTCTGGTCGCCCGAGGCCTGGGCCTTGGCCTGGGTGTTCTGCAAGTTGGTCAGGCGGATGTTGTAGTTGTTGATGGTCTCGGCCACCAGCGCGGCGGACTGGATCAGGTTGCCGGCGGCTTCCTCGCGCTGGCGGGCGATCAGCGAGACGTTGCGCTTGAGCTCTTCGTTGACCAGCCCCAACTCGGCCTGCTGGCGTGGGTCGCTGGCGGCGGCGATGATGCTGTCCAGGCGCTTGGTCGGGTCCTGGGCGGCGTCGATGTCATCGGTCAGGCTGGCCAGGCGGCCTTCCTTCTGCCACTGCTCGAACAGCTCCTGGTAGCGCGAGCGCGGCGCCGACAAGGCGCCGATGGCAACCCGAAAACCGGTGGTCTCGTTGCGCTGCTCGGTGCCATCGGCGCCGAACAGCGGGTACTCGCGGCGCATGCCGGTGAACAGCGTGCCCTCGCCTTCGAGGTAGTTGCCACCCTTGACCACGAAGCCGCCGTAGGCGCCTTGCAGGCGGCCGGCGTGCACCAGCTGGAACGACTCCTGGACCATCTCGGCGGCGTTGCCGATCACATCGAACAGGCCCAGCGGGTTAGGTTGCTTGCTGCCGATCGGCATCAGCCGCGCCGCCTGCCCGGTGCCGCCGGCCACCTGGTTGAACACCGCAAAGTCGCCCAGCGGCCCTTCGCTGTCGGCGCCCTCGACCTTGCGCGGGAACAACCGCCCTTCCAGCTCCTGGCGGCTGACCGCCGAACCGCCACGGGCGGCGAATTCCCATTCCACCTCGGTGGGCAGGCGCACGAAGCCCAGGCCACCGTCCTCGGCCTTGCTGCCACGGCCACTGACCGGCAGCAGGTCGCGGTGGTGTTTCAGCAGCCAGGCGCTGTACACGGCGGCGAAACGCTCGGCCTCGAAGCGCGACAGCTTGACCTTGGGCAGGCGCCCCGCGGCATCGTTGCTCGCCTCGCAGGCCGGAGCCGCCTCGCCGCTGGCCAGCGACTGCGCCTGGGCCATCACCTGGGCGTACTGGCGGGCGGTCACTTCGTACTTGCCGATGAAGTACATCATCGGTGCCAGCGGGCTGCCTTTTTCCACCTTCGGCAGCGTCGGGCCAACGGCCTTCTGCCACTGCGGCGCCAGGTCCTGGAGGCTGAACTGGCCGTTGATGAAGTCACGCCGATAGCCGGAAATGAACGACTGCTTGTAGCCGGCCTCGCCTTCGCTGAACGGGTAGCCGAGGTTGACCTCGCGGTCGTCGAGGCTGCCCTGGGCCAGCACATAGACACTGCGCAGCACCAGCTCGCCGCCACAGGGCAGCGGCAGGCTGACATCGCCCGGCAGCGGCTTGGGGTTGTCGAGCTTGCTTTGAGCCCCTGGCTCGGGCTGCGCGGCCGGCTTGGCCTTGTCGTCGCCATCGGCCTGGGAGCAGGCGCCCAGGCTCAGCGCGGTGAAAATCAGGGCAGCGGCCCCGAGGCGGCGATCAGACATCACGGATTCCTTGGCAAGCCTCGATGCGCGCCACCCGCCAGCCGCCGAGGGCGGCGGCGGCAGTGCTGGCCAACAGCACGGCACACAGCGCAACGAGGTAGTGCATGGGCAGCAGGTGGCTGGCGAATTCGCCGGGCACCTGCATGAAAAGTCGGTTCAGGCCGTGCTCGGCGAACAGGTACAGCAGGCCCGCCAGGGCGGCGGCGAACAGCCCGCTGTACAGCGCCTGGAGCATCACGAACAGCAGCAGCGCGGCGGTGCCGAAGCCCAGCAGGCGCAGCACCGCCAGTTCGCGTTGCTTGCGCTCCACCGCTGCCACCGCGCCCGCGGCGATGGCCGCCACCGCCCCGGCCACGGCCAGGCTGGCGATGATCCAGAACACCAGGTCGAGGTTGCGGCTGAGCGACTGCACCTGGGCGATCTGCGCGGCCTGGGTCGACACCAGCAACTTGCGCTGGGCGAAGAACTGGCGCAGCGGCTCGACATCGCCCAGCTCGCGGGCGTACAGGCGAAACGCCGGGTACACGCGCTGGCGCGCGTCACCCGCCTCGCTGCCCTGCCAACCCAGCGCGGGTACCGCGCGGCCGTCGCGGTAGTCTTCCACCGCCTCCAACAGCGCCAGCGGCGCGAACAGGCCATCGCGCTCGAAGGCTGCCAACGGCAGCACCGCGCTCACCTGCAGCCGGGTCTGGCGCCACTGCACCTGCCCGGCCTGCTGGCGGCTGAAGCTGGCCTGCAATTGGTCACCGGCCCCGGCGCCGAGCTTTTCCGCGGCGGTGAAGCTCAACACCACCTGTTGCAGGCCGGTGGGCGGCGTCACCTGTTGCAGCAGCGGGTCACCGGCGGCGGTGGGCAGCATCTCGACCGTCACCCCGCGCCCCTGCGCCGGCAGCAGCAGTTCGGCGGTGGCGGCGATCTGCCGGGTACGCGGGATAGCGAAGGCCACCCCCGGTTGCTGGGCCAGCTCGGTGATGAACGCCTCACGGAAACGCCCGCCCCCCAGCGGGATGATCTCGCGCACGCCGGGGTCGCGTTGCAGGCGCTCGGTCAGGCTACCGACCAGGCCGAACTTCAGGCCGAACAGCACCAGCAACGGCGCGATCACCGCCACCAGCGCCAGCACGCCACAGGCCGACAGCCGCGCATCGTTGCGATAGTCCTGCCAGGCCAGCCCGGCGATCAGCAACGGGCGCATCAGGCGGCCCTCGCCAGGGTCGCGGTGACGCCACCGTCGGCATCGCGCCGGCAGCTCATGCGCAGCAGGCGCAAGCCCGCCGCGCGGGCCAGGGCTTCGTCATGGGTGGCGACCACGCAGGTCACCTGGCGCGCATCGGCTTCACGCAGCAGCAACTGCATGACCCGCTCGGCGTTCACCGGGTCCAGCGCGGCGGTCGGCTCATCGGCCAACAGCAGCGCCGGACCATGGGCCAGGGCACGGGCGCAGCTGACCCGTTGGCGCTGGCCGAGAGACAGCGTGGCGGGTCTTTTCGCCAACTGGTCGTGCACATCCAGGGCCTCGGCCAGGCGCTCGACGCTGCCGTCGTCGCCCAGCCCGAGCAATTGCCGTGGCAGGCGGATATTGCCGCGCACATCGAGAAAACCCAGCAACCCGCCGGCCTGCAACACATAACCCAGCTGGCGGCTACGCAGCGCCGCCAGGCGGTCGAGCTGGCGTTCGCGCCACAGCCCGGCCACGTCCGTGCCGCCGACGCAAAAGCCTGCCGCCGTATCCGGCGCCAGCACCAGTGCCAGCAGGTCGAGCAAGGTGCTCTTGCCGCAACCGCTGGGGCCGACCAACGCTACCCGTTCGCCCGCGCCCAGGTGCAGCTGGTCAACCTGCAGGCTGTAACGCTGGGCGCCCTGCCCGCGCGTCTTGCGCACCCCGTCCAGGCGAATCATCACGGCAGCGTCGACAGCGGCACACGGTACAAGGCGTCGCCCGGCTCGGCCTTGCCGAAGCGCACCCAGTTGGCCATGTCGTTGTGGAAGGTTTCGTACAGGCGGATCTTCGAGTCCAGCTCGTCGATGAAGTCCTCCTGCTCGGCCACCGACAGCGACAGCCACAGGTCCTGGGTCATCGCCAGGGACTTGCTGCGGTAGGGCAGGCCGTCGAGGTATTCGCCGAGCACGCCGCCCTGGGCCAGGTTGGCGCCCTTGCGCAACGCGCCGGGGTCGCGGCTCATGTAGGCGCTGGCGCTGGCGATCTCGTTGAAGAAATCGCCCGGCGAGCTGCGGGTCTTGCGCGCGGCGTCGACGATCAGCTTGAGCGACTGCTGCAGGTCGTTGAGCTGCAGCTTGGTCAGCATCACGCACACCTGCAGGGTCGGCAGCGCCGGGTTGGTCAGGTCGCGATCGGCGGTCCAGGCGCTGACCAGCTGCGGCGCCTGGCTGGCGCCGTGGCGGCCGAGGAAGTCCATGTGCATGGCATAGCCGATGGCCTGGGACTTGGCCGCCAGGCCCGAGGCCGAGGTCAGCAACGGCACCGCCTGCGGCTGCTGGTTACGCACCTGGTGCACCAGTTCGGCGAAGGTCGAGCCGATCTCGCGCACGCGCTCGCCGAACACACCGACTTCGCCGCCCGGCACGCCTACATAAAGGTCGCCGATCTGCGGGTTGCTGTCGGCGGTGAGCACCCGGTACTGGGCTTGCGCGGCACCGTGGTTCTTCAGGCCGGCCGGGGTCAGCAGGTGCAGGGCGTAGATCTTGATCTGCTTGCTCAACGCCGCCTGGCGCACTTCGGCTTCGTTCATCTGGGTACTGCTGAACGGGTCGTTCTTGCGCAGCGCGCCGGCATCGCTGACCAGCAGGATGATGCGCCCGCCATAGCCGGACCAGTCCATGCCTTCGACGGCCTGCATCACCCCGGCGAAGGCGTCCTCGTTGAACGAGTGGCTGGAGACGCTGGTGGCCTTGACCTGGGCCGCCGCCTTGAGGAAGCGCGCCGGGTCGCGGCCCTCGTCCAGGTTGACCAGGGTCTTGCTCAGGTAGTCCAGCCCCGGGGTGCGCTTGACGCTGTTGCGAAAGCCCACCAGGCCGAAGCTGACGCTGTCCAGCTCGCCACGGGCGGCCAACTGCTGCTGCAGCTCGCTGACTACCTGGCGCACGCGGTCGATGTAGGGCTGCATGGACACCGAGGTATCCACCACCAGCACGATACCGGTGCGAAAACCCTTCTCGCCCAGCGCGGCCACGCCAGCCGCCTTGGGCGCGCTGTCGCGGGCACTGGCGCCAGGGTCGATGGAGGCGATGTTGAGCAACTGCACCGGCTGGCCATCGGCATCGAAGCTCTCGCGGTAGTCGAAGATCGGCATCAGGTAGAACTGGTTCTGCGGCACCGCACTGGCCGTCGGCTCCAGGGCCATCACCTGCGGCACCTGGTCGGGGTTGTTCTGCGCCTTGAGCAAGCTGTCGCGGGCCTTGGCGGTGTCGTCGAGCAGGTGCTGCACATCGTCCACCTGGCGCATGAACATCACCGGCGCGCGGCCCGAGCGCTCGGTGAACTTGAGCACCAGGCTCTGCTTCCAGTCGCTGGTCTGCTCGGCCGGCAACCAGCCGTCGCGCTGGCCATCGCTGGCGGCGCCCACCTGCAACCAGGCTTTGCCCGCCACGTCCTCGCGCTGATACACGTACAACACGGAAAACGCCGGCAGCTTCTCGCCCGAGGCATCGCCGGGCTGGGCCTGCAGTTGTGCGTCGGGCTTGGTCAGCACCCGCTGGAACAGGGTCTTCTTGCCGGGCATCAGCAGCGGGCGGCCATCGTCGTGGGGCGCTAGCGCTTGCAGGGTTGGCTGGGCGGGGGCGGCGGTGTCCGCCGGGGCCTGCGCCAGCGGGGGCTCGACCGGCGGCTCGTCGCTGCCGCCGAGCAACCAGAAGAACGCGCCACCCAGGCCCAGGGCCGCCGCGATGGCCACGGCCAGTACTGCCTTGGCGGGTTTGTTCGAGGCGGATCTCACCACCGGCGCGGGCTCTGGCATGGGCTTTGGCTTGGGCTCGGGACGCGGCACAGGCGTGGCCACGGCGCTGGGGATTTCGATGGATACAGGCTCCGGCGCCAGCGCTGGCGTTACCAGCAGCGGGCGAACCACCGTGCTGTCGCGCTCGTCCACCGCTGCCGGCAGCGCCAGGCGATCCAGCGCGGCGAGCAAGGCCGCGGCATCGGCAAAGCGCTGGTTGGGGTCCTTGGCCAGCAGGCCACGCAGGATGTCCTGGTAGCGACCGTGCTCGATCGGCAGCTCCGGCAACGGCTCGGTCAGGTGCGCCAGCGCCGTGGACAGCGCATCGGTGCCGTTGTACGGCAGCTTGCCGACCAGGATCTCGTACAGCACCACGCCCAGCGCGTACAGGTCGGCGCGCCCATCGATCTCCAGGCCACGGGCCTGCTCGGGGCTCATGTAGCTCGGCGTGCCGACGGCGAAACCGGCCTGGGTGAACTGGGTGCGGTCGTCCAGCGACTTGGCGATGCCGAAGTCCGACAGCACCGCGGTGCCATCGGCGCGGAACAAAATGTTGGCCGGCTTGACGTCACGGTGCACCAGGCCCTGGGCATGGGCGTAGCCCAGCGCCTGGGCGATCTGGCGCACGTACGCCAGGCCCTGCTCGGGCGCAAGCCCTTCGGCGATGCGCTCTTTCAGCGTGCCGCTGGGCAGGTACTCCATGGCCATGTAGTACAGCTCGCCGACATTGCCGATGTCGTGGATGGTGGCGATGTTCGGGTGCGCCAGCCGCGCCAGGGTACGGCCCTCGCGCAGGAAGCGCTCGCAGAAGGTCGGGTCGGCGGCCAGGCTCGCCGCCATGATCTTCAGCGCCACCTTGCGCTCGAGCGAGCGCTGGGTGGCCAGGTACACACTGGCCATGGCGCCCTGGCCAAGCTCGTGATCGATGTCGAATCCGGGGATCTGCATATTCATGGTGTCTTCAATTCGCCTTCACCACCACGGCGGTGATGTTGTCCGGGGCGCCCCGGGTCAGGCCCAGGTGCACCAGGCTGCGCACCACTTCGTAGGGGTCGGCGTGACCGAGCACCTCGGCGATCTCGTGGTCCTCGGCGGTCTTGTTCAGGCCGTCGCTGCACAGCAGGTAGGTGTCGCCGGGTTGCACCTGCAAGGCGACGGCCTGCAGTTCGATATGGTCCTCGACGCCGAGGGCGCGGGTGACGATGTTGCCGCGCGGATGCACCCGCGCCTCGGCTTCGTTGAGCAGGCCGCTGTCCTGCAGCTCCTGGACGTAGCTGTGGTCATGGGACAGGCGCTGCATGCTGCCTTCGCGCAGGCGATACAGGCGGCTGTCGCCGGCCCACAGGCCAATGGCCTGGTCGCCCCGCGCCGCCAGCACCACCACGGTGCTGCCCATCATCGCCACGCCGCGGCGCGCGGTTTCCTCGCGCACCGTGCGGTTGACCCACGACAGTCCGTCACGCACTTCGCCGGCAAACTCCTCCAGTGACTCGAGCATCGGCAGGCTGCGCAGGCTGTCCACCGCCAGGCTGCTGACGTAGTCGCCGGCGGCATGGCCGCCCATGCCGTCGGCCACCGCCCACAGGCCGGCCCAGGTCAGTTCCAGGCAGGCATCCTCGTTGATCTTGCGCACCATGCCGACATGGCTGTAGCTGGCCGCGGTGTATTGCAGGTCGGTCATGCGTGCGCTGCCTCGCTACCCAGAAGAAACCCGGCGAAATCCTCGCTGCGCGGCAAGCCCGCGCAGCGCATCAAGCCCGGAGCGATACGTTCGGAGCCCCTGCCCCACCACAGGCTCATGCCCTCGCAGGCGCATTCGGCCAAGGCCAGTGCCCGTCCCTGCGGCGTGGTCGCATCCAACCGCTGCACCCCACCGACAGTCACACGCGGTGCCTGCAGGAGCGGCCTCGCGTCGCGAAAAGGCGGCAAAGCCGCCTCAAAACCCTCAAAGGCCGCCCCAGGCTCAAGCGTCGCCAGCAACGCCTGCTCGACCGCCTCGAACCATTCCTCGGCCCCAGCCACCACAGGCGCCAACGGCTCACCCGGCGCCAGCACCTGGGCCACGGTCAGCGGAAAATACCGCCCGACCCGGTCGATGCTCGGCATCAGCACGCCGACCACCGCGTCCGGCCCACACACACCCGGCGCCAAGGCAAAGCGCCACAACGGGCTTACCAGGTAGGCCTCGAGCCAACGCTCGCCCAGCGCCTGCTGGCTGGCCTGCACCCCCGCCGCCAGCCACTGGTCCCAGGGCTGGATGAAACGCTGTGGCAGGCCCCGGCTGACGAAGTCGCCGCGGCTGGCCAGCTTTCCGTAGAAACCCAGGTCGCTCACAGATGCTCCGGCAGGCTGAAACCGCTGAGCACTCGGCTGCGGAACGGGTTGAAGGCGCTGCTGGCACGCAGCTCGTAGGACACGCTGGCGCCATCGACGCGCAGGCGCAGGTTGAAGCGCTCCGGCGAGCTGCCGGCCACCAGGTCGGACTGGTCGAGCAGGCGGAACCAGGCCCAGGGCCCTTCCACGGTCAGCCCGGAGCGGCCAGCGGCCGAAGGTGGCGAGATCGACAGGCGCACCACGCCGATGCTGTTGGGGTTGGGCCACTGCAACGCCACCGGTCGGCTCGGGCCGTGGTCGTAGCTGACCTGCTGGCCGTCGAGGTCGAGCAGGAACTGGGTGATGGTGGCATCCATCGCCACCGGCTTGAGCTCGAAGCGCACCCCCGGCTGCACGCCGTTGCTGGTGCGGAAGAACGCATCGCGGATGCTCGCCGCGCGCTGGAAGGTGTACAGCACGTTGCTGTTGATCCCCAGCTTCTGCGCCGCGCCCGGCTGCCAGCTCCAGGGCGTGCTGGAGGTGTTGACGTAGGGTTGCAGGTACTTGCGGAAGTAGTTGTCCATCACCCCGCCAACGCCAAAGAACTGGCCGAAATCTTCCAGGGTGGCGTCACGTGCGCTGCCCGCCACCAGCGGGTAGCGCCCGCTGAGGGACTGGCGGTAGACGCTGACCACTTCGCTGGCCCAGGCGGCGTTGAGCTGGTTGCGCACACCGCCCATGACCAGGTTATGGGTCGAGCCGAGCACCGAGCCCACCAGGTTCTGCACCACCTTGGGCTGGCGTGCCGCGCCCAGGGCGACGCGCTGCGCCGCGGCCTGGGCCTGGTTCTTGGCCTCGCCCAGCAGCGCATCGCCGCTGGCGCCGACCATGGCGCTGACCTGCACGTACAGGGCGTTGAGGTCGGTGAGCAGGCCATCGATGGCCGCCGGCTGGCCTTCGCCGGTGTCCACCAGGGCGGCCAGTTCGGCAAAGTGCGCGGTCACCGGGTCGACCTCACGGGCCGCCGGGTTGTCGCTGGGCAGCGGTGCATCGCCGAGCAGGCCGCCGAGGCGCTGGCGCAGCTGGTCGACGCCGGCCTGTTCGGCCTTGGCCTGGACCTTGTCGAGGGTGGTCGGCTGGGCCAGGTTGGTCTCCTTGGCCACGGCCTGCAGCAGCTTCTTCATCGGCGAAGTTGGCCCGGACAGCACCCGCAGCACGTCGGCCGCCTGGCCGACGCTGGTGATGGGCACGAAATCCAGGTCCGCCAGCAGCGCGTCCCAGTTGCGAATGTAGTCCTGGTAATACAGCTGCAGCACATCGTCGGCCAGGCGCTTGGCATCGCCTGCCTCGCTGGCCTCGCGGCCGAGCACCCAGCGCTCTTCGGCCAGGGTTTCGCTGTGGGCCAGGCTGGCGGCGAGGAAGGCCTTGCGGTAGCCCTCGACGGTGAAGATGCCCGGCAACGGCTCGCCGAGCGGCTTGCCGTTCTTGAAGCGGAACACCAGCGCGGCGTCGCGACCGGCGGCCTCGCTGACCCGGAAGTCGCTGACCCCAGCCGGCAGCTTCTGCCGCTTGACCCGGTCGTAGACGCGCTGGGCCACCGGCAACTGCTGCAACTGGCGACGGGTGTCGTCGATCAGGCGCTGGTCGAGGCGGGCATTGGGTGGGCGCTTGTCGAACAGCGCCGCCAGGTGCTGCGACAGGGCCTGGCGCAGGTCCGGGGCCAGGTCGCGGGGCAGGCTGCGCTCCCAGTCGAGGGTGATCCAGGCCTTGATGAACTCAGGGTCGTAGTGCTCGCCGTCGGCCAGCATCAGGTAGGCCTTGAGCCCTTCGTACAGGTAGTCGGAGGGGCCACCGGCGTACAGCTGTTCCTCGATGCGGGTGACCAGGCGCGGGGCGAAGATGGCGATCAGCAACTTGCGGTAGACGCTGTCGGACTCGCCTTCGAGCATGTCGCCCTGGTACAGGCCCAGGCCCTCGGCCCAGCCCGGTGGATCGTCGGCCAGGCGGCGCACGGCATTGAGCAGCGGCAGCACCTCGACCACGTTGCGCTGCGCCGGGCTCAGCTCCTGCACGCTCTTGCCCAACGGCTTGAGGCGGCTGTCGACCTCGGCGATGTATTGCTGGTTGGCGCGGTAGCTCAGGGTCCACAGGGTGCCGACCACCAGCACCAGGGCCACGCTCAGGGCCAGGGCGCCACGGGCGATCCACTTGCGCCGCTGCTCGACCTTGGGGTTGCTGCCGACCAGGCCGCGCTCGGCGAAGGCCACCGCGCTGAACAGCTTCTCGATGAAGTAGCTGCGCCCGCTGCCGCTCTGGCGCGCCAGGTGCGCGCGGTCCAGGCCCATGCTCTGGGCCATGCTGCCGATCAGCCGGTCGATCGGGCTGCCCTCCTGGGTGCCGCTGGTGAAGTACACACCGCGCAGCAGCGCGCGCTCTTCGAAGGCATTGGGCTTGAAGATGCCGTCCAGGAAACTGCCGAGGTTGCCGCGCAGGGCGGCGAACTGCTGGACGAAACCGTACACCAGGTCGCGCCGCGCCGGGTCGCGCTCCTGCTGCAGGCGCTCGACCAGGCGCTGGTTCAAGCGCTGCTCCAGCAGGGCGAACTCGCTGCCGAACTGGGCCAGCGGGCCATCGCCCTGCTGGCCGTCATCCAGGGCGAAGGTCATGCCCCACACCTGGGCGCGCTCTTCCTTACTCAGGTTGTCGAAGAACTCCATGAAGCCCGGCACCAGGTCGAGCTTGGTCAGCATCAGGTAGATCGGGAAGCGCACGCCAAGCTGGCTGTACAGCTCCTGGATGCGCTTGCGGATGGCCGCCGCGTGGGCGGCGCGCTCGGCCTCGCTGCCCAGCAGCAGGTCGGACAGGCTGATGGCGATGAACGCGCCGTCGATCGGGCGGCGCGAACGCTGGCTCTTGAGCAGGTCGAGGAAGCCCAGCCAGGCGGCCTTGTCCACCTGGGCATGGCTGTCCTGGGTGGTATAGCGCCCGGCGGTGTCGAGCAGCACGGCCTGGTCGGTGAACCACCAGTCGCAGTTGCGCGTGCCGCCCACGCCGCGAATGGCGCCCTCGCCCATCTGCGCCGCCAGCGGGAAGTGCAGGCCGGAGTTGACCAGCGCGGTGGTCTTGCCCGAACCGGGTGGGCCGATGATCACGTACCACGGCAGCTCGTACAGGTTGCGCCGCTCGTCACCGCCCAGGCGGGCCTTTTTCAGCAGCACCAGGGCCTCGTCCATGCGCTGGCGCAGGGTCGCCAGTTCCTCGGCGGTGGCGGCGCTGGCAGGGTCCGGCGCGGTTTCGGCGGCCAGGCTGGCCATCACCTTGGCGGCCTGGCGACGGGCCTGGACGATGCGCCAGGCGCGGTAGGCGACCCAGACCGCGAACAGCAGGACGATCAGCACCAGCCGCGGCGCGACCGGCGCCAGCACATCCAGCAACGGGCCGACGAACCAGATGATCAGGCTCAGGGCCAGCAGGCCCAGCACCGGGATCACCCAGCGAATGACAAAACTGAAAAACGCCTTCACTCGACGCCCTCCGCCAGAACGGTGATTTCGACCCGGCGATTCTTCGCCCGGCCCTGGGCGCTGTCGTTCGACGCCAGCGGCTCGGTGTCGCTCAGGCCCTGCGCGGTGAAGCGCCCAGGCTGGCCGGTACGGGCCGCGAGGATATCCTTGACCTCCTCGGCGCGGGCCTGGGACAGCGCCCAGTTGGACGGGAAGCGCAGCGTGGCGATGCGCTGGTTGTCGCTGTGGCCGGTGACCTTGACGTTGCCCTTGACCTTGGCCACGGCCTCGGCGATGCGCAGCATCAGTGGCTGGAAATCACCCTTGATGCTGGCGCTGGCCGAGGCGAACAATTCGTCGCCACGGATGGTCACCACCGAACGGTCCACCGCGTCTTGCACGGCGACCCGGCCAGCCTTGATGTCTTCGGCGAGGAAACCCGCCAGGCGCGGGCGCTCGATCGGCTTTGGCTGCACCACCGGGCGGTCCATGGCCTGCACCGGGATTTCGCCCAGGGCATGGATGCCGCGGAACACCGGCTCGGCATCGGCGGCCAGCTTCAGGCGCAGGCCGAACAGCACCAGCAACAGCAGCGCCAGGGCCACCGCCAGGCCAACCCAGGGCGGCACGAACTGCGCCAGGCGGTCGCGCGCCACGCTGACGCCGCGCCAGTGCGGCGACAGCTCGCGCTCGATCTCGCCACGGGCGCTGCGGATGGTCGCCGCAGTGCGCTCGCGCAGGGCCTCGAGCTGGGCGCGGCCACCGTTCATTACCCGGTAGCGGCCTTCGAAGCCGAGGCTGGTGCACAGGTACAGCAGCTCCAGCAGATGCAGGCGCTCACGTGGGCTTTGCAGGCAGTGCTCCATCAGCTGGAACACTTTCTCGCCGCCCCAGGCCTCGTTGTGCACGGTGATCAGCAGGCTCTGCTTGCCCCAGTCGCTGGCGCTGCCCCAGGGGGTGCTGAGCACGGCTTCGTCGAGGGCGGTGCATAACGCATAGCGTGCCAGCAGCACCTCGTTGCGCGGCACCCCGGCGGCCTCGGCGCGCTCCTCGAACTGGCGCAGGTAGGCCAGCAGTTGCGCGCGCAGGCTGGCCGGCGCCGGGTGGGCGATGGTGTTGCGCAGGCGGGTAAGCAGCGCCAGCAGCGGGCCGGCGGCCTGCTCCAGCGGGTTGAGGCCCTCGGCCTGGCCGGCGGCCAGCGGCTCGGCGGGCACGTTCAGTGGCGGCGGTGGCGCAGCGGGCGTTGGCGTGGCCGATTGCGCGCCACGGCCACCGGGGCGTGGCATGAACTGGGTGCGGTCGAAGGCCTGCGGATCGTCTGGTTGCATCGCGGCTTAGTCTCCGTTCCTTGGATAGGGGGTGGCATCGGGGGCCGCGTTGCGGCCCTTTCGCGACACAAGGCCGCTCCTACAGGCGTTCGCGCTCCCCTGTAGGAGCGGCCTTGTGTCGCGAAAGGACCGCAACGCGGTCCCAGCATCTTCAAACATCACGCCATCATCCCCGAATCGCCCAGAAGGCCAGGTTCAGGCCGGGGAATTCGCCGGCGACGTAGAAGGCGAAACCACCGGAATGCTGCAGCTGCTTCCAGTGCTCGCTGCCGCGGTCGAGCTCGAAGTAGGTGGAACCGGCGTGGAAAGGAATCTGCCGTGGCGCCACCGGCAGCGGCAGCAGGCCGATGCCCGGCAGCTGCAGGTTGACCAGGTCGCGAATGTGCTCCACCGAACCGATCTTGCTCTGCTGGCCGAAGCGGCTGCGCAGGGTCTCGCTGGGCACGTCGGCGCGTACCACCAAGATGAAGCTGGCGCTGTCCAGCAGGCTGCGGTCGGCAAGCATGCCGACGTGGATGCCGTAGGCTTTCTCCACCAACGGGATGGCCACCGCCTTGCTGTCGATCAGCATCGACAGCGCCTCGCGCAGGGCCGCCATGACCGGCGCGAAGGTCGCCGCCAGGTCGTCGTGCTGGTACACCGGGAACGCCTCGGGCCGCCGCCCGTCGCGGGTGAAGGTGGCGAACTCGCCGGCCAGTGCCACCAGCTCGCTGTACAGGCGCTCGGGGTGCAGCGGGGTCAGCTGGTTGAGGTGCTCGACCAGCGGCTGGGCGCGGTTGACCAGTTGCAGCAGCATGAAGTCGGCAATTTCCGAGGCGCCGCCGTTGGCCGAGGCCACCACGCGCCCGGCCAAGGCCTCGCCGCGCTGGTGCAGCAAGCCCAGCAACTCGCCGCGAAAACCCGACAGCGCGTTGTTGGCGGTGACGTCCAGCAGCGGCGGGATGTAGCTGTCGTCCAGCACCAGGGCGCGGTCGGCGCGTTTCTCGCGCACCCGCACCACGCCGAGCGCGGCGTAGTCGCTCAAGCCATCCTCGCCGCGCAGCAGGCGCAGGGCACGGCTGCCCAGGGCCAGGGGCGCGCGGTTCTCGAACGGCGCGTTGTCGTCGCGCACCTCGCTGACCCGGCTGATGTAGCGCGCACCGTCCAGCGCCTCGCCGTCGTCGACGGTGTCGCGGGCGCCGGCGCGCTTGAGCGGCAGGCCCAGGTAGATCACGCCATCGCGCAGCTCGTCGGCAATCTCCAGCGGCGGCGGCGGCAGGTCGTCACGGGGGATATCGAACGGCGTGCCGTCGGGCAGCAGGCCGCGCGCACTGAGGATCGCCAGCTTGCCCTGGGCCAGCAGGCCCTGGTCGACGAGCAGCTCCGAGAAGCCCCAGGCAGCGGCGCTCAACGGCCGGCTGCGGGCATCGACGAAGTGCTCCAGGTAGCGGTCGTGCTGCTGGAAGTGCTGGGTCGTGATGAACATCCCTTCCGACCAGACCACGCGATTGTTCCAGGACATCAAGTACTCCGACTGCCTAGCGGGCAGGCTCAGGTTGTGGGGTGGCCACGGCACTGCGCACGGCGCGCACATCGAGGCTGATCTGATAATCGCGGGGCGGCACCGGTAGCACGCTGCGCCATTGGGCCTGGTCGATCTCGCGGTAGCCGACCACCAGGCCGACCTGGCGGGTGGCCGGGTCGAGCGGGCGTTCCAGGCGCAGTTGCTCGCCGGGTTGCAGCAGCACTTCGTCCTGGTCGATCAGGTCGGCGGCCAGGGTCGCCGGGGCGCGCTCGGCCAGGGCGAAATAGTCGGCGCGGCTGAACGCGGCGCTGTTCTTCAGCTCGAAGATGCGCACCCGTACCGGCGCAGGGGTGCCACCGGCCCCGGGGTTGAGCCCGGCGGCGGCGCTGAAGTACAGGGTGATGCCCGTGGCTGGCGCCGCGGCGGGGGCGGCAGCTTCGACCGGCGTGTCCTTGCTGCAGGCACTGAGCAGCACGATGGCCAGGGCTGCGATCAGTCTTGTTGCACTCATCCTCGTCCTCATGACGTGTTGTGTTCTTCCTGGCCCCGGCGTTGGCCTCAGGGGCGTTGCATGCGTTGGCTGTGGGCCTGGTAGGCGCGGCTGAACTCGCGGCCGAACAGGTCCTGGAAATCGTCCTCGGCCTCGCGGGAAATCTGCTGGTACAGCGTGGTGAACTGCTGCCAGCAATGGGCCTGGCGCGAACCGCCGAACAGCTTCGACAAGCCGGCGGCAGGGGCCAGGCGCTCTTCCAGCCGGGCCGGCTCGAAACGCGCCAGCAAGTGCTTGAGCGCCGCCTCGACCCCGGCCATCACCGCCAGCTGGTGGGCGCGCAGGTCGTCGAAACTGTCGCGTACCGCCTGGTCCGGCGCCATGAATGCCTGGCTGGCGTGGCGCAACAGCAACAGCAGCGCCTCGTCGGCATTGGGGGCGAACTTCAGCGGGTTGTTCTGCACCGGGGCGATGCTGGTCTGCTGCATGCGGAACTCGCCCTTGAGGCTGCTGCGCGCGCGCAGCACATCGATCAGGCCCTCGACCATCAAGCGGTAACTGCGGCCGATGGTTTCCATCTGCGCAGCGGCATCGGCGGCGTCGATGCGCAGGTGCTCGATGCCGGCACCGCGCAGGAAGGCCTGGAGCAAGGCATCGCCAGCGGTAGCCTGGGCCGCTGCCACAGGGGCCGGCGCCACCGCCGCGAGCGGGGCCGCGACGGGCGCGGGCACGGCGTGCGGCTCTGGCGTCGGGGGCGGCGGCGTGGCCGGTGCTAGCTGGGGTACTGGTGCAGGGGTGTCGTCGAACAGCGCCCAGTCGGCGGGAATCACCCCTGGGGCAGCCGGCGCGGCGGCAGGCGGCGCGGGCGGCGGCGCCACAGGCGTTGGTGGGCGAAAATCGTGCTGCTGGGCCGGCACATGGTCCGGCTGGCTCACCGGCGCCACGCTGGCCGGGCCAAGAAAATCGAACAGGTCCGGCAGGGTATCGTGGCTCGACGCCCCTTGCAGGAAGGCCGCTGGCGCGCCGCCGATAGGTGCGCTGGGCGCCGCCACCTGGTTGGCCATCAGCGCCTCGAAGCTGTGGACCTCGGGCTGCCCGCCCAAGGGAATGGCCAGGCCGGCATCGATGCGCGCCTGGATTTCGTAATCGCCAATTCGAATAACTTCGCCGTCCATCAACGGTTCGCTGTTACCCCGGCGCAGGCGAATACCGGCGTGTACCAACTCCACGCCGTTGGTGCTGTTGTCGGTCAGGTAGTAACGGCCATCCTTGAACTGGATGACGCAATGTTTCGAAGATACAAGGCGCTCGGGATCGGGCAATACCCAATCATTATCCGTGGCTCTTCCCACCGTAATGGCACCGGTTTCCAGCAACTTCTCCGGACATTGCCCGGGGGTGATCTTGTGGTAACTGGTGATGGTCAGGCAAAGTGCCATCATGCCTCCTTGCATATATATGAAACACTTATCCATCCATTTGAGTGGATGCACAAGCCCGACCCAGCACACCGGCCAACCCCCTGTGAACACTGGGGTAACGCCGAGAAGCCTCATTCCGGAAGGTCGTATTAAACCCTATCGACAAGGCATTTTGATGGCACCTGACCAATGGACACGAAGGCTTGCCAACTGGTTCACAGTCGCCCCCTCGCGGCGCGTAGCTTACCTTGACAGCAATTTGGAAATAAACCATAAATGCGCAACTTGAGAGTGCCAAAGTGATATCACACTGATATCAACTTCGCATTCTTTGACAAGTTTGTGCGCCAGTTCACAGTTGCAACTTGGTGTATACCAAGCCCGTGCCAAGGGCCGATATGGAGATCGAATTCTGGTGAACTCGCCGCTGCTGCTCGCCGCTGTTTCCGCAGACTTCCCCTGTGGCGACGATCTCGAATACGACGCTGATTTCCTGCAACTGGAACGCGATGCCCAGGGCCGCCCCGAGCGCGTGATGGGCGACGCCGTGCAGCCGGCCGAACCGCCACAGTGGCGCGCCATCGAACAGTCCTGCAGCACCCTGTTGCAACGCAGCAAGGACCTGCGCATCACCCATTTCCTGGTCCAGGCCAACCTGGCCCTGCATGGCCTGCCGGGCCTGGCCGCCAGCCTCGAGCTGATTCGCGACCTGCTGGGCGAATACTGGCTGTACCTGCACCCGCAACTGGACGCCGCCGACGACAACGACCCCACCGTGCGGGTCAACGCCTTGGCCGGCCTCACCTGCGACACCAATATCGCCCTGCTGCGCGACGCCGTGCTGGTGCGCTCGCGTGCCTTCGGCCCGGTGACCCTGCGCGCCGCCCTGCATGCCGCCGGCGTGCAGCACTTCGCCAGCGAGCAGCTGAGCGCCGAGGAGCTGGGCGCCGCCCTGCGCGACGCCGACCCCGAGCAACTTGCGCAATGCCGCCAGGCCCTGCAACTGGCCCGCGAAGCGCTGGACAGCATCGAAAGCCGGGTCAACGACCAGGTCGGTTCGGCCAGCGGCGTCGACCTGTCCGCCCTGCGCCAGCCACTGCGCCAGGTCCAGCAGGTGCTGGCCGACTACAGCCCGGAAGGTGCCGCGGCCGCGCTGGAGGCCAGCGACGACGAGACGGCGCCGAGCCCCCACCACGACCCACAGCCCACGGCCAGCGCCCCTGCCGCGCGCCCCGGCGAAGTGAACAGCCGCGACGACGTGCTGCAGAGCCTGGACCGCCTGCTCCAGTACTACGCCCGCCACGAGCCCTCGAGCCCGCTGCCGGTGCTGCTGCGCCGGGCGAAGAACCTGGTCAACGCCGACTTCGCGACCATCGTCCGCGACCTGATCCCCGACGGGATGTCGCAATTCGAGAACCTGCGCGGCCCGGAACACGACTGACCTCGTCCCGGCCGCCTAAACACCGACGCCCGCAACAAGCAGAGCCGCCCTACCGGCGACCAGGAGGAACAACGTGGCGAAAGACAGCTCCCAGAAATTCATCGCGCGCAACCGTGCGCCGCGGGTACAGATCGAGTACGACGTCGAGCTGTACGGCGCCGAGAAGAAGGTCCAGCTGCCCTTCGTCATGGGCGTGCTCTCCGACCTCGCCGGCAAGCCCGCCGAGCCGCTGCCGGCAGTGGCCGAGCGCAAGTTCCTGGAAGTCGACGTCGACAACTTCGACTCGCGCCTGAAGGCCATGAAGCCACGCGTGGCGTTCAACGTGCCCAACGAGCTGACCGGTGAAGGCAACCTGAGCCTGGACATCACCTTCGAGAGCATGGACGACTTCAGCCCCGCCGCCGTGGCGCGCAAGGTCGACGCCTTGAACCAGCTGCTCGAGGCGCGTACCCAGCTGGCCAACCTGCTGACCTACATGGACGGCAAGACCGGCGCCGAGGACATCATCCTCAAGGCCATCAAGGACCCGGCCCTGCTCCAGGCCCTGGCCAGCGCGCCGAAACCCGCCGACACCGAGCCGAAGGCCTGAGGAGACCGACCATGAACGATCCGTTGCGCGACAGCCAGGCCCCACAGGCGGCCACCCAGGACCCGAGCGAGTTCGCAAGCCTCTTGCTGCAGGAGTTCAAGCCCAAGACCGAGCGGGCCAAGGAAGCCGTGGAGAGCGCCGTGCGCACCCTGGCCGAGCAGGCCCTGGCGCAGACCAACCTGGTGTCCAACGATGCCATCGGCTCGATCGAGCAGATCATCGCCGCCATCGACGCCAAGCTCACCGCCCAGGTCAACCAGATCATCCACCACGATGACTTCCAGCAGCTGGAAAGCGCCTGGCGTGGCCTGCACTACCTGGTCAACAACACCGAGAGCGACGAGCAGCTGAAGATTCGCGTGCTCAACATCTCCAAGACCGACCTGCACAAGACCCTGAAGAAGTTCAAGGGCACCGCCTGGGACCAGAGCCCGGTGTTCAAGAAGCTCTACGAAGAGGAATACGGCCAATTCGGCGGCGAGCCTTACGGCTGCCTGGTGGGCGATTACTACTTCGACCAGTCGCCACCGGATGTCGAGCTGCTGGGCGAGGTGTCCAAGGTCTGCGCCGCGATGCACGCGCCGTTCATTTCCGCCGCCTCGCCGACGGTGATGGGCATGGGCTCGTGGCAAGAGCTGTCCAACCCGCGCGACCTGACCAAGATCTTCACCACCCCGGAATACGCCGGCTGGCGCTCGCTGCGCGAATCGGAAGACTCGCGCTACATCGGCCTGACCATGCCGCGTTTCCTGGCACGCCTGCCCTACGGCGCCAAGACCGACCCGGTCGAGGCCTTCGCCTTCGAGGAAGACACCGACGGCGCCGACAGCAGCAAGTACACCTGGGCCAACGCCGCCTACGCCATGGCGGTGAACATCAACCGCTCGTTCAAGCACTACGGCTGGTGCTCGCGCATCCGCGGCGTGGAATCGGGCGGTGAAGTGCAGGGCCTGCCGGCACACACCTTCCCCACCGACGACGGTGGCGTGGACATGAAGTGCCCGACCGAGATCGCCATTTCCGACCGCCGCGAGGCGGAGCTGGCGAAAAACGGTTTCATGCCGTTGCTGCACAAGAAGAACACCGACTTCGCCGCCTTCATCGGCGCGCAGTCGCTGCAGAAGCCGGCCGAGTACGACGACCCGGACGCCACCGCCAACGCCAACCTGGCCGCGCGCCTGCCGTACCTGTTCGCCACCTGCCGCTTCGCCCATTACCTGAAGTGCATCGTTCGCGACAAGATCGGCTCGTTCAAGGAAAAGGACGAGATGCAGCGCTGGCTGCAGGACTGGATCCTCAACTACGTCGACGGCGACCCGGCGCACTCCACCGAGACCACCAAGGCCCAGCACCCGCTGGCGGCCGCCGAAGTGGTGGTCGAGGACGTCGAAGGCAACCCGGGTTACTACAACTCGCGCTTCTACCTGCGCCCGCACTACCAGCTCGAAGGGCTGACCGTGTCGCTGCGCCTGGTGTCGAAGCTGCCTTCGGCCAAGGGGGCCTGACAGCCCAGGGGCCGCTTTGCGGCCCTTTCGCGACACAAGGCCGCTCCTACACAGAGGGCCTGTGTCATGTGCTGAGTGAGAGACCGACGCAGCTTCTGTAGAGCGGCCTTGCGTCGCGAAAGGGCTGCGCAGCAGCCCCAACTGCACCAAACCGCCAACCTGACGCGAAATCCCGAGGACATCATGGCTGTAGATATTTTCATCAAGATCGGCGACATCAAGGGCGAGTCCCACGACAAGGCCCACAAGGACGAAATCGACGTGCTCAACTGGAGCTGGGGCATGTCGCAGTCCGGCAACATGCACCTGGGCAGCGGTGGCGGTTCGGGCAAGGTCAACATCCAGGACCTGTCGATCACCAAGTACATCGACAAGTCCAGCCCCAACCTGATGGCCCACTGCTCCAGCGGCAAGCACATCGACAAGGTCAAGCTGACCGTGCGCAAGGCCGGCGGTGAAAGCCAGGTCGAGTACCTGATCATCAACCTCGAAGAGGTGATCATCAGCTCGCTGAGCACCGGTGGCTCGGGCAGCGACGACCGCCTGACCGAGAACGTGACCCTGAACTTCGCCAAGGTCACCGTCGACTACCAGCCGCAGAAAGCCGACGGCACCAAGGAAGGCGGCCCGATCAAGTACGGCTGGAACATCCGCTCCAACGTCAAGATCTGATCGACCGCGCGCGCGCCGGCCCGCCCGGCGCGCACGCCCCTCCCACGCCTCACCCGCTCACGGTGAACCTCATGGCCAAGCCTTCTTTCATCAACCTGTGGAATGCCTACCCAAAGGTCTCTTCGCCTTGCGACGGCCCGTGGGACAACC
Source organism: Pseudomonas sp. VA159-2 (assembly GCF_024126635.1). NCBI lineage: Bacteria > Pseudomonadati > Pseudomonadota > Gammaproteobacteria > Pseudomonadales > Pseudomonadaceae > Pseudomonas > Pseudomonas sp. VA159-2. Next base: position 234,777 of record NZ_JAMYBV010000004.1, read on the forward strand.
AGTGCGCCATCCGCATGAGCATCGCGCTCAATGGCGAGATGGGCCTGAAGGTCAACAAGTCGACCTACACCGAACCCAAGTGCGCCCATGGCCATGCCCGTGGCGCCGAATCCCTGGCCAACTGGCTGGAGCGCCAGCTCGGCCGCCCGCAGCGCATCGGCGGCAGCGCCCAGGAGCGCGAGACGCTCAAGGCCAAGACCGGGATCATCTTCTACAAGGACTGCTTCGCCCGGGCCGGGCAAAGCCAGGAAAACCGCACGGGCGACCATATCGACCTGTGGAACCGCGGCCTGACCAAGGGCTTCTCCGACCAGAACTACCAGTCCAAGCAGGTCTGGTTCTGGGAGCTGACATGACCCGCGCGGCCCTGGCAGGTGCCCTGCTGCTGGCCCTGAGCGCCTGCGCCGATGCCGAGCTGCTGACCGCGGCCACCCTCGGCGGCCAGCCCGTGACCCTCGCCGAGCGTGCCGGCCAGTGCGTGCTCAGCCGTGGCGAGCAAAGCCTGGCGCTGGACATGCAGTGGCCGTGCAGCCTCAGCCCGGACCGCGCCGGCCAGGCCCGGGTCGAGCAGTTCAACGGCGTGCCGATCGTGCTGGTCACCCACGTGCAGCCGCACCCGACGCTCAAGGGCGAATGCCTGAAGACCTCGCGCGCCGTGCGCCTGACCCAGGCCGGCCTGGAGGCATCGACAGCGGCGCCGAGCGCCTCGTGCGACACCGGTTTCGAAGACCAGAAGCTGTTCACGGGGATGTTCCAGTGGTAGCCGAGATCGCCACCCGCGACCGCCTGCAGCCCTCGCTGCTGGACCGTCTGACCGACGACGACCCGGGCAACCCGCAGGAAGCCCCCGACAAACGCGTGCTCAGCCTGCACCAGCTCAAGGCCTCGGTACTGCGCGACCTGGCCTGGCTGCTCAACACCACCTCATTGCTCGACAGCGTCGATACCCTGAACTCCCAGGCCGGTGCCTCGGTGGTCAACTACGGCCTGCCGGCCCTGGCCGGCAACAGCGCCTCGAACATCGACCTGAGCGCCCTGGAGCGCATCATCCACCAGGCCATCGCCACCTACGAGCCACGCATCATCGCCCACACCCTCAAGGTGCGCGCCCAGGCCGCCCCCGGCGAGATGAACGCCAACGCCCTGAGCTTCGAGATCGAAGGCGACCTGTGGGCCCAGCCGGCGGCGCTGCCGCTACTGCTGCAGACCGACGTCGACCTGGAGTCCGGCCATGTCCGCGTGGCGCCCGCCGAGCGCCGGAGGCGTGCATGAACCCGCGCCTGCTCGAGCTGTACAACCAGGAACTGCAGCACATCCGCGAAGGTGCCGCCGAGTTCGCCAAGGAATACCCGAAGATCGCCGGGCGCCTGACGCTGTCGGGGATCGAGTGCGCCGACCCTTACGTCGAGCGCCTGCTCGAAGGCTTCGCCTACCTCACCGCGCGGGTGCAGCTGAAACTCGACGCCGAGTACCCGACCTTCACCCACAACCTGCTGGAAATCGCCTACCCGCACTACCTGGCGCCGACCCCGTCGATGACCGTGGTGCAGTTGCAGACCGACCCCGACGAGGGCTCGCTGGCTGCCGGTTTCCGCCTGCCGCGCGACAGCGTGCTGCGCGCCAACCTGGGGCGCAACTCGCAGACCCCCTGTGAGTTTCGCAGCACCCAGGACGTCACCCTGTGGCCCTTGCAGGTGGCCCGCGCCGAGTACTTCGGCAACCCCGGCGCCGTGCTCGGGCGCCTGGCCGCCAGCGTGCCCAAGGCCCGCGCCGGCCTGCGCCTGAGCCTGCGCAGCGGCGCCGAGATTCCGTTCGCCAGCCTGCCCTTGAGCCATCTGCCGCTGTACCTCAACGGCGCCGACGAAACCCCGTTCCGCCTCTACGAGCAACTGCTCGGCAGCGCCTGCGCGGTGTTCGTGCGCCAGCCCGGCGCCGACTGGATCGAGCGCATCCCGGTCGAGCACGCCTTGCAGGCCTGCGGCTTCGACGACCGCGAGGCGGCGCTGCCGGTGGTGCCCCAGGCGTTCCAGGGCTATCGCCTGTTGCAGGAGTATTTCGCCCTGCCGCAACGCTTCCTGTTCGTCGATTTCGCCGGCCTGGAGCGGGCGGTGCAACGCTGCAACGGCCAGGAACTGGAAATCATCGTGCTGTTCGAGCGTTTCGAGCAGAGCCTGCAGAGCAGCGTCGGCGCCGGCCAGTTCGTGCCGTTCTGCACCCCGGCGATCAACCTGTTCCCGCGCCGGGTCGACCGCATCCACCTGAGCGAGCGGGTGCACGAGCACCACGTGATCGCCGACCGTACCCGGCCTACCGATTTCGAGATTCACTCGTTGCAACGGGTCAGCGGCCACGGCACGGGCCCCGACCAGGAGTTCCTGCCGTTCTATGCCGTGCGCGACCCGTCGCGCTATGGCCGCGACCAGGCCTACTACATCGTCCGCCGCGAGCCACGGGTGCTGTCCAGCGAACAGCGGCGCAATGGCACGCGCTCCAGCTACATGGGCAGCGAGACCTTCGTCAGCCTGGTCGACGGCCAGCAGGCGCCCTACCGCCATGACCTGCGCCAGCTGGGCATCAGTGCCCTGTGCAGCAACCGCGACCTGCCGCTGTTCATGAACGTCGGCGACGGGCGCAGCGACTTCAGCCTGGCCGACAGCGCCCCGGTCGCCGCCGTGCGTTGCCTGGCCGGCCCCAGCCGGCCCAAGGCCAGCCATGCCCACGATAACCGTGCCTGGCGCCTGATCAGCCAGTTGTCGCTGAACTACCTGTCGCTGGCCGAACAGGGCCAGGGCGCCGCCGCCCTGCGCGAACTGCTGCGCCTGTACGGCGACCCGCAGGACAGCGCCCTGCTCCTGCAGATCGACGGCCTGCGCGAGGTCAGCAGCAAGCCCTGCACCCGGCGCCTGCCAATGCCCGGGCCGATCGTCTTCGGCCGTGGCCTGGAGATCACCCTGACCTTCGACGAGAACGCCTTCCGCGGCACCGGCGTGTTCCTGCTGGGCGCGGTGTTCGAGCGCTTCCTGACCCGCTACGTGTCGATCAACAGCTTCACCGAAACCGTGCTGCGCACCAGCGAACGAGGCGAGATCATGCGCTGGAACGCCAAGCCCGGACGCAGGCCGACCCTGTGAACACGCTACAGGCGATGCAAGCCGAGCCCTGGGCGTACGACTTCTTCCAGGCGCTGCGCCGCCTCGAGGCGGAAAACCCGGAGCTGCCACGCTTCGGCCACTCGCAGCGCCTGGCCGACGAGCCGGTGCGCCTGGGCCAACGCCTGGACTGCGGTTTCGCCCCGGCGACCCTGGCCTCGGTCACCGCCGTGGACGATCAGCCGGCGCGCCTGGAGCAGTTCTTCTTCGGCCTCGGCGGCCCCAACGGCCCGCTGCCGCTGCACCTGACCGAGTACATGCGCGAGCGCCAGCGCAACCATGCCGACCCCACCAGCAAGCGCTTTCTCGATATCTTCCACCACCGCCTGCTGAGCCTGTTCTACCGCGCCTGGGCCGAGGCCCGGCCGACGGTCAGCCACGACCGTCCGGGCGACGACTACTGGGCCGCGCGCCTGGCCGCCTTGAGCGGCCGTGGCCAGCCGGAGCTGCACGGCCAGGGGCCGCTGGCCGACACCGCCAAGCTGCACTGGTCCGGTCACCTGGCCGCGCAGACCCGCTACCCCGATGGCCTGTGCAGCATCCTGGCAGGCTACTTCGGCGTGCCGGTAAAGCTCGAGGAGTACGTCGGCCAGTGGCTCGAGCTGCCCGAGCGCAGCCAGCTCGGCGTGCGCGCCAACCGCCTGGGCGTGGACCTGTGCCTGGGCCGCTACGTCTGGGACCGCCAGCACAAGTTCCGCCTGTGCCTCGGCCCGCTGAGCCTCGACCAGTACCACGCCCTGCTGCCCGGCGGGCAGGCGTTCGTCGAGCTGGCGGCGTGGGTCGCCGAGTACCTGGGCCAGGAACTGGACTGGGACCTCAACCTCATCCTTGCGCAGGACCAAGTGCCCGCGCTGCAACTCAACGCTGGCCAACGCCTGGGGTTCGATACCTGGCTCGGCCGGCCATCGCACGATGCAGGCGACCTGAAGCTGGCCCGGTACTACGCCGACCAGCCGGTCGCCGCCCCCCTCACAAGGAGTCAGGACCATGGGTGAAATCAGCCGCGCCGCGCTGTTCGGCAAACTCAACAGCGTCGCCTACAAGGCCATCGAGGCGGCCACGGTGTTCTGCAAGCTGCGGGGCAACCCCTATGTCGAGCTGGTGCACTGGCTGCACCAGCTGCTGCAGCTGCAGGACAGCGACCTGCACCGCATCATCCGCCAGTTCAACGTCGAGCCGGCGCGCCTGGCCCGCGACCTGACCGACGCCCTGGACCGCCTGCCGCGCGGCTCGACCTCGATCACCGACCTGTCCTCGCAAGTGGAAGAAGCCGTCGAGCGCGGCTGGGTGTACGGCAGCCTGATGTTCGGCGAAAGCCAGGTACGCACCGGCTACCTGCTGGTCGGCATCCTCAAGACGCCGAGCCTGCGCAATGCGCTGCTGGGGCTGTCCGGCGAGTTCGCCAAGCTGAAGATCGAGGCCCTGAGCGAACGCTTCGACGAGTACGTGGGCGACTCGCCGGAGAACGACCTGGCGGCCAGCGACGGCTTCAGCGCTGCCGCGCCGGGCGAGGCCAGCGGCGCCGTGGCCCCGGCGGCGATGGGCAAGCAGGAGGCGCTCAAGCGCTTCACCGTCGACCTCACCGAGCAGGCCCGCAGCGGCAAGCTCGACCCCATCGTCGGCCGTGACGAGGAGATCCGCCAACTGGTCGACATCCTCATGCGCCGCCGCCAGAACAACCCGATCCTCACCGGCGAGGCCGGCGTCGGCAAGACCGCGGTGGTCGAAGGTTTCGCCCTGCGCATCGTCGCCGGCGACGTGCCACCGGCGCTCAAGGACGTCGAGCTGCGCAGCCTGGACGTCGGCCTGTTGCAGGCCGGCGCCAGCATGAAGGGCGAGTTCGAACAACGCCTGCGCCAGGTGATCGAGGACGTGCAGGCCTCGCCCAAGCCGATCATCCTGTTCATCGACGAGGCCCATACCCTGGTCGGCGCCGGGGGCGCCGCCGGCACCGGTGACGCCGCCAACCTGCTCAAGCCGGCCCTGGCCCGTGGCAGCCTGCGCACGGTGGCCGCGACCACCTGGGCCGAGTACAAGAAGCACATCGAGAAGGACCCGGCCCTGACCCGCCGCTTCCAGGTGGTGCAGGTGGACGAGCCGAGCGAAGCCAAGGCGCTGCTGATGATGCGCGGCGTGGCCTCGACCATGGAGAAACACCACCAGGTGCAGATCCTCGACGAGGCGCTGGAAGCCGCGGTGAAACTGTCGCACCGCTACATCCCGGCGCGCCAGCTGCCGGACAAGTCGGTGAGCCTGCTCGACACCGCCTGCGCCCGCGTGGCCATCAGCCTGCACGCGGTGCCGGCCGAGGTGGACGACAGCCGTCGGCGCATCGAGGCGCTGGACGTCGAATTGCAGATCATTGCCCGCGAGGCGGCCATCGGCGTCGACACCGCGCAGCGCCAGGCCCAGGCCGAGCGCCTGCTGGCCGAGGAGCGCGAGCGCCTGACAGCCCTGGAAAGCCGCTGGGCCGAAGAGAAAGGCCTGGTCGACCAATTGCTGGCCACCCGCGCGCAACTGCGCGAGCAGGTCGGCGTGGTCGACCAGGAAGTGCAGGTGCAAGGCAGCCATGAACTGCGCGAGAAACTCATCGACCTGCAACAACGCCTGAGCCAGCTGCAAGGCGAGAGCCCGCTGATCCTGCCGACCGTGGACTACCAGGCGGTGGCCTCGGTGGTCGCCGACTGGACCGGCATCCCGGTGGGGCGCATGGCGCGCAACGAGATCGAGACCGTGCTCAACCTCGACAGCCACCTGGCCAAGCGCATCATCGGCCAGGACCACGCGCTGAAGATGATCGCCAAGCGCATCCAGACCTCCCGCGCAGGCCTGGACAACCCGAACAAGCCGATCGGCGTGTTCATGCTCGCCGGCACCTCCGGGGTGGGCAAGACCGAGACCGCCCTGGCCCTGGCCGAGGCCATGTACGGCGGTGAGCAGAACCTGATCACCATCAACATGAGCGAGTTCCAGGAAGCCCACACCGTCTCCACCCTCAAGGGCGCTCCGCCCGGCTACGTCGGTTACGGCGAAGGCGGCGTGCTGACCGAGGCCGTGCGCCGCCGGCCGTACAGCGTGGTGCTGCTGGACGAGGTGGAAAAAGCCCACCCCGACGTGCACGAGATCTTCTTCCAGGTGTTCGACAAGGGCGTGATGGAAGACGGCGAGGGGCGCCAGATCGATTTTCGCAACACCCTGATCCTGCTCACCACCAATGCCGGCACCGAGCTGATCGCCAACACCTGCAAGGACCCGCAGGCGCGGCCCGACCCAGAGTCGGTGGCCAGCTCGCTGCGCCAGCCGCTGCTGGAGATTTTCCCGCCCGCCTTGCTTGGCCGCCTGGTGACCATCCCCTACTACCCGCTCAGCGACGCCATGCTCAAGGCCATCACCCGCCTGCAACTGGAGCGCATCCGCAAGCGCGTGGAAGGCACCCACAAGGTCGGCTTCGCCTACGATGACGGCGTGGTCGAGCTGATCGTCTCGCGCTGCACCGAGACCGAGAGCGGTGGCCGCATGATCGACGCTATCCTGACCAATGGCCTGCTGCCGGACATGAGCCGCGAGTTCCTGACCCGCCTGCTCGAGGGCAAGCCGCTGGCCAGCGTCAGCATCAGCCGTCGTGACAACGACTTGCACTATGACTTCGGCGCCGCCGACTGACAGGACCGATCATGCTGTTCAAGCAGTTCACGCGCCTGGCGCAGATCAACAGCCCCCTGGGGCCGGACAAGCTGATCCTTGCCGAAATGGGCGGCAGCGAGGAACTCGGCCGCCTGTTCGACTTCGAGCTGCAGCTGACCAGCGACGACCCGGCCATCGACCTCAACCAGTTGCTGGGCAAGCCGATGAGCCTGAGCGTGCAGCAGAGCGTCGGCAGCTCGCGCTACTTCCACGGCATCGTCGCCCGCTGCAGCCAGTCGGTGGACCAGGGCCAGTTCGCCGCCTACCGAGTCACCCTGCGCCCGTGGCTGTGGCTGCTGACCCGCACCAGCGACTGCCGGATCTTCCAGCACCAGAGCGCGCCACAGATCATCAAGCAGGTGTTCCGCGACCTGGGCTTCTCGGACTTCGAGGACGCCCTGAGCCGCAACTACCGCGAGCGCGAATACTGCGTGCAGTACCGCGAGACCAGCTTCGACTTCGTCAGCCGGCTGATGGAGGAAGAAGGCATCTACTACTTCTTCCGCCATGAGCAGGAGCGCCACGTGCTGGTGCTCGCCGACGCCTATGGCGCGCACCAGAAAGTGCCCGGCTACGAGACCGTGCCCTACTACCCGCCGGACGGCCAGCACCGCGAGCGCGACCATATCAACGACTGGCACCTGGCCCAGGAGGTCCAGCCCGGCTCGCTGGAGCTCAACGACTACGACTTCCAGCGCCCCAGCGCGCGCATCGACGTGCGTTCGGCGATGCCGCGCCCGCACCAGGCCGGCGACTACCCGTTGTACGACTACCCCGGCGCCTACGAGCAGACCCAGGACGGCGAGCACTACGCCCGCACCCGCCTGGAGTCGCTGCAGAGCCTGCACGAGCGCGTCGAGCTGCGCGGCAACGCCCGCGGCCTGGGCAGTGGCCACCTGTTCAGCCTGAGCAACTTCAGCCGCCAGGACCAGAACCGCGAGTACCTGATCGTCGCCGCCCGCTACTACGTGCACCAGGAGCGCCTGGAGAGCGGCGGCGGCAGCGGTGCGGCGCAGTTCGAGAGCAACCTCAGCTGCATCGACGCCCAGCAAAGCTACCGCCCGGTGGGCAGCACCCTGCGGCCGATCGTCAAGGGCCCGCAGACGGCCGTGGTGGTCGGCCCTTCTGGCGAGGAGATCTGGACCGACCAGTACGGCCGGGTCAAGGTGCACTTCCACTGGGATCGCCACGACCAGTCCAACGAGAACAGCTCGTGCTGGATCCGCGTGTCGCAAGCCACGGCGGGCAAGAACTGGGGCTCGATCCAGGTACCGCGCATCGGCCAGGAGGTGATCGTCAGTTTTCTCGAAGGCGACCCCGACCGGCCGATCATCACCGGGCGGGTCTACAACGCCGAGCAGACGGTGCCCTACGACCTGCCCGGCAGCGCCACGCAAAGCGGCATGAAGAGCCGCTCGAGCAAGGGCGGCAGCCCGGCCAACTTCAATGAAATCCGCATGGAGGACAAGAAGGGCGCCGAGCAGTTGTACGTGCATGCCGAACGCAACATGGACACGGTGGTGGAGCAGAACCAGACGTTGTCGGTAGGCATCAGCCGGGTCAAGACCGTGGGCATGATCGAGACCGTGACCATCGGCCAGGACCGCCTGCGCTCGGTGCGCCAGCGCGACATCCTGCTGGTCGGTGGCGACAAGCGCGACAGCGTGCACGGCAACTACGTGATGGATGCCGGCGACCAGATCCGCCTGGTCTGTGGCGACAGCGTGATCGAGCTGAAGTCGGACGGCACCATCAATATCAGCTGCACCCAGTTCAATATCCATGCAACGGCGGACGGGATCATCAACACCGATGGCAAGCTCGACCTGAACCTGGGCGGCGGCCCGCAGGCCAAGGCCTCGGGCCAGGGCGACAAGGGCGAGATCGACGGACGAGTGAAGCAGGTGTTCAAGCAGTAGCGGCGAGGGCCTCGTCGCGGAACAAGTCCGCTCCCACGCGCCGCGATGGGGCCAGAACCGACAAGCCTCGCTTGCAGGTAACAGTGTTTTACCAATCACCCAGGTTTTCCACCGCGCGGCTTTGCCTATCCTAGGCCGGTCACCCCGTCTGCGATGGACCCATGAAAGCCGCCTTCCTCAGCCGTTACGCCTGCCTGGCCCTGTGCCTGCTGTTCACCCTCGCCAGCCTGCCCTTGCTCGCCCAGCACAGCTGGCTTTGGCCCGTCACCCTGGCCTGCGCCCTGCTCAGCCTGGTCGGCCTCAACGACCTGCGCCAAGCCCAGCACGCCGTGCGCCGCAACTATCCGATCCTGGGCAACATCCGCTACCTGATCGAAACCATCCGCCCGGAGATCCGCCAGTACCTGATCGAGGGCGACGACGACAAGCTGCCGTTCTCCCGCGCCCAGCGCTCGCTGGTCTATGCCCGGGCCAAGAACGAAAGCGCCGAGAAAGCCTTCGGCACGCTCAACGACGCCTACAAGCCCGGCTTCGAGTTCATCAGCCATTCGATGCTGCCGGTGCAGATGCCCGACCCGGCGTCGTTTCGCATCCGCATCGGCGGGCCGCAGTGCAGCCAGCCGTACTCGGCGTCGATCTTCAATATCTCGGCAATGAGCTTCGGCGCCCTCAGCGCCAACGCCATCGCCGCGCTGAACAAGGGCGCGCACCTTGGACGTTTCGCCCACGACACCGGCGAAGGCAGCATCAGCCCCTATCACCGCGAGCACGGCGGCGACCTGATCTGGGAAATCGGCAGTGGCTACTTCGGCTGCCGCACCGAGGATGGTCGCTTCGACCCCGAGCGCTTCGCCAACCAGGCCCGCGACGCTCAGGTGAAGATGATCGAGATCAAGCTCAGCCAGGGCGCCAAGCCGGGCCATGGCGGCATCCTGCCGGGGCACAAGGTCAGTGCCGAGATTGCCGCGACCCGCGGTGTACGTGAAGGCGAGGACTGTATCTCGCCAGCGGCGCACAGCGCCTTCCGCACGCCGTTGGAGTTGCTGCAGTTCGTCGCCCGCTTGCGTGAGCTGTCTGGCGGCAAACCGGTGGGTTTCAAGTTCTGCCTGGGCCACCCGTGGGAGTTCATGGGCATCGCCAAGGCCATGCTGGCCACCGGCATCACCCCGGACTTCATCGTCGTCGATGGCAAGGAAGGCGGCACCGGCGCGGCGCCCCGGGAGTTCTCCGACAACATCGGAGTGCCGCTGCGCGAGGGCTTGATGTTCGTGCACAACACCCTGGTCGGGTTGAACCTGCGCGAGCGCGTGCGCATTGGCGCGGCGGGCAAGCTGGTCAGCGCCTTCGACATCGCCAGCGTGCTGGCCATCGGCGCCGACTGGGTCAACTCGGCGCGCGGTTTCATGTTCGCCATAGGCTGTATCCAGTCGCAAAGCTGCCACACCAACAAGTGCCCGACCGGGGTGGCCACCCAAGACCCGCTGCGCCAGCGCGCGCTGGTAGTGCCGGAAAAGGCCGAGCGGGTCGCCAGCTTCCACCGCAATACCCTGCATGCCCTGGCCGAGATGCTCGCCGCCGCGGGCCTGGACCACCCCGCCGAACTCAAGCCCAAGCACCTGGCGCGGCGCATCAGCCCCAGCGAGATCAGCCTGTTCTCGCAGTTGCACACCTTCCTCAAACCGGGGGAATTGCTCAGCGGCGCGATCGACAGCGAGTTCTACGCGCGGATGTGGCGGATGGCACGCAGCGACAGCTTTGCGCCAGAGACGGGCGAAGTGGCGCAGGCAGCGCTCGCCCCGCGCCGCAAAGAAACAGCCCCGGCATAGGCCGGGGCTGCGGGTGACGCGGGATCAGGATCAGAAGATGCTGATCGGGTACTCGACGAATACGCGGACTTCGTTGCCGTCGTCCATGTAGAAGTCGGCGACGTTGCGCGAGGTACGCAGGAAGGAGCTACGCAGCTTGACCGACAGGTCCTTGGCTGGGCCTTCCTGTACGACGTAACGCAGCTGGTTGAAGATTTCGCGCTCTTTACCTTCACCATTGCCGTGGGTGTTGATGTTATCACCACGCACGTAGGCGACCTTGTAGGTCAGCCCTGGCACGCCGAAGGCGCCGAAGTCCAGGCCGTAGCCAATCTGCCAGGAGCGCTCGTCTTCTGCGTTGAAGTCGGACCAGTAGGAGTTGGCCAGGTAGATGGTCGAGCCACCGTCGCCGAAACCACCATCACGCTGGTAACCGCCGTAGTTGTAACCGGTATCGCCAGTGCTGCGCTGGTGTGCGATGGTCACCGAATGAGGACCGTACGCATAGGTAGCCGCCAGGCTCCAGATGGTGTTGTCCTGGTCACCCTCACGCATGCCCCATTTTTCGATGAACTTCTTGTCGAGCTTGGACTTGTAGCCATTGAAGTCCAAGGTCAGGGACTGGTCCGCCGCGATCGGGTAGACGTAGTTCATGCCCAGGTAGTGCTTCTTCATCACGTCTTCGTTGTCGGCGGTATACAGCGACGCGGTGAAGTTGTCGGTGAACTTGTAGCTACCGCCCAATACGTTGATTGCCTTCAGACGACCGCTGTCATGGCCTTGGGCGCTCTTCTGCACTTCGCTGGTGAAGCGACCGGCATTCAGCTCCAGGCCCTTGATCTCTTTGGAGGTGATCGAAGTACCGCTGAAGCTTTCTGGCAGCAGACGCGAATCGTCGTATTGCAGTACCGGCAGGGTCGGCATCTGGTCACCGTACTTGAGCACGGTGTTGGAGACACGGAACTTGACCGCCGCGCCAGCGCGAGACAGGTCATTGGCCGCGTCGCTACGCTTGCGCTCATTGACGGTGTTTTCGCGCTTGAAGAAATCGATGCCACCGCCGCCGTTGCGGCCCTTGCCGCCATCCAGGCGCACGGCGTAAAGCGCGAAGGCGTCAACGCCTACACCTACGGTGCCTTGGGTGAAGCCGGAGGAGAAGTTGCCAATGAAGGCCTGGCCCCACTGAGACTGGTCGTTGCTGTCGTGCTTCTTGTCACGATTGATGAATGCATTGCGCAGCAGGACGTTGGCGTGGCTGTCTTCGATGAAGCCCTTGCTTTCGGCCTGCTCATTGGCCTGTGCCTGGGTCGCGGCGATCATCGCCAGGGCGACCAGGCTGATCCTGGTTTTCAACATGTTTGTTTTCCTTATTAAGTATTCAAAAACGCTCTGCATTAGAACGCCAGGAACCAACGCCCCTTCGTAGGTTCGACGCTATGCGGATCCAAGCCGGAAGGCCCGTCGATGGTCTGCAACGGGCCTTGCAGCCGCATGGCCAAGTCATGGCCAGCAGGCGTAGACGCCGAATCCTAGCCTTGCCTGCTTATACATGTCAAAAAATCGTGAAATGCAGGTTGATATAACCAAAAACCAGGTCGGCGCTGGTGCATTTCCATGCATATCTGCCGTGGGTCAGCGCAAATTTGTCTCTTTTGTGCAAAGCCGGCGACAAACGCACAACTGTCATATGGATCGCGCGACGTTGACCCCTTCGCTGGCAAGGCCGGCGCCTACAAAAAGCATGCATCACGGCGTAGGAGCCGGACTTGCAGGCGAATAGGCGAATTCGCAAAAGCCACCCGAACGAATGTTACAAACTGATACATATGTAAAGACAAGCCTTTACGAATAGGCGAGCAATAGCAAATAGCAAGCATTACCATTCGCGCCCAATTTCTCACTAGCCAACCCGGACGCCCGTAATGCTTGCCCCTTGCCGCCTTTCGCCCCTGACCCTGGGCCTGTCGCTGCTGTGCAGCGCCGGCCTGGCCACCGCCGCCACCACGACCCTGCCGGAAACCGCGGTCACCGCCGACAGCACCCGCGAGGAAGACAACCCACGCGTGCGCGAAGTGACCACCGCGACCCGTACCTCGACCCCGGCACGCTACGTGCCCCAGGCCATCGACTCGGTGAAGACGCGCAACGTGCTGGACTACGGCAGCAGCAACCTGGGCAAGGCGCTCGAGGGCATCCCCAACGTCAGCAGCAGCGCCGACACCCGCTTCGACAGCCTGCGCATCCGCGGCTTCGACGCCAGCAACGACTTCTACCTGGACGGCGTGCGCGACGACAGCCAGTACACCCGTGATCTGCACAACATCGAACGGGTCGAGGTACTCAAGGGCCCGGCGGCGGTGCTGTATGGCCGTGGCAGCCAGGGCGGCATCGTCAACCGGGTGAGCAAGGCGCCGGAACACGGCCGCCGCTCGACCGTCGAGGCCCAGGGCGGCAGCCAGGACCTGCGCAGCCTGTACGCCGACCTCAGCGCCGACCCCAGCGACACCCTGAGCCTGCGCCTGAACCTGGGCAACGAGGACAAGAACAGCTTCCGTGACGGCATCGACGGCAACCACCGCCAGTTGTTCGCGCCGTCCATGAGCTGGCAGCTGAACCCCGACCTGAACTGGCTGGTGCAATACGAGTACAGCCGCTACAACCGCACCCCGGACCGTGGCATCCCAGGCAACCCGTTGACCGGGCGCCCGGCCGACGTCAGCCGCAAGACCACCTACGGCGACACCCAGCGCGACTACATCGACGACCGCGCGCAATCGCTGCGCTCGCGCCTGAACTACGACCTCAACGACCAGTGGCAGCTGCGCCACACCTTCAGCCTGTTCAAGCTGGAGAGCGATTTCGACAATACCTACCTCACCGGCTACACCCCGTCGACCGGCATGGTCGGGCGCCAGCGCTGGTTGCAGGACCTGAGCACGCGCAATGTGTACAACACCGTCGAACTCGAAGGCCATGTGCAGACCTACGGCCTGGAGCACACGTTGCTGGTGGGCCTGGAAGTGGGCGAGCAACGTCGCCACTCACGCCTCGACCAGGGTGTCGGTGTGCCCGGCGTGCCGATCGGTGGCTCCAGCGCGGCCAATCGGCACAACGGGGCGATGAAGCTGTTCAGCAACAACGTCACCGACGTCGACAGCACTGGCCTGTACCTGCAAGACCAGATCCGCCTGAACGATGAATGGCAAGTGCTGCTGGGCGGGCGTTTCGACCGCTTCGAGGTGCAGACCACCAACAAGATGCGCGGCATTGCCGAGACCCAAAAGGACAACAGTTTCAGCCCGCGCGTGGGGGTGGTCTACACGCCGTGGCGCGAGCACTCCTTCTATGCCTCCTGGAGCAAGAGCTATTCCCCGGTCGGTGGCGGCCTGATCGGCATCACCCCCGGCGCTGCCGGCAATGCCAACCAGACCGACCCGGAGCTCACCCGCCAGAAGGAAATCGGGATCAAGAGCGAGTGGTTCGACGAGCGCCTGAGCACCACCCTCGCCGCCTACGAGCTGGAGCTGTACAACCGCCGTACCCGCGACCCGCAGAACCCCGAAATCATTCTGCTGAGTGGCCTGCAACGTTCGCGCGGCATCGAGCTGACCGCCACCGGCAATGTGGTTGGCAACTGGTACGTACGAGGCGGTATCGGCCTGCAGGATGCCACCATCGTCAAGGACAACAGCGGTCAGGAAGGCAACCGCATCAACGACGTGGCCAAGCGTAACGCCAGCCTGTTCGTGACTTGGAAACCGGAGCTGGGTTGGTATGCCGAGACCGGCCTGACCCTGGTCGGCGACCGCTACGCCGACAACGCCAACACCATCGTGCTGCCCGGCTATGGTCGCTGGGATGCCCTGGCGGGCTACCGCACCCATGACTGGGATGTGCGCGCGGCGCTGAGCAATATCACCGACAAGACCTACTACAGCTCGGCCACCAGTGGCTCGCAGATCCAGTTCGGCGACCCGCGCAGCCTGGTGGTCACGGGCAGCTACACCTTCTGACCCGCCCAACCGAACCTGTAGGAGCGGCCTTGCGTCGCGATGGGGCGCGCAGCGGCCCCAGGTTCCAGCTACGCCGCATCGATCGCCGGGGCCGCTTCGCGGCCCTTTCGCGACACAAGGCCGCTCCTACAGTGCACTCATCCGCGGCTCGCGTATACCTTCCGACCCGCCCAACCGAACCTGTAGGAGCGGCCTTGCGTCGCGATGGGGCGCGCAGCGGCCCCAGGTTTCAGCTACGCCGCGTCGATCGCCGGGGCCGCTTCGCGGCCCTTTCGCGACACAAGGCCGCTCCTACAGTGCACTCATCCGCGGCTCGCGGGTGGTCACAGGGACGCGGGCCTCAGCCGACCAACGAAAACGCCACCGCTTGCGCGGTGGCGTTTTTTATTGCAACGGGATCCTTCCCGGTCAGTGCCAGACCGCCAGCAGAGCTTCGAGCTCGGCGTCGCTGATCAAGCCTTGAGGGTATCGCCCGTCCAGCAGGCGTCGTGGGTCGGTCGTCCTGACCCGATTGCTTCCATGGTGTTTCAACCACTGCGCCAACATCCTGAGCGACTGATGATTCACTGCCAGTGGGCGCAAAGCCGACTCACTCGCTGCATTCATTTCAACACGCACTCCCTGGGGCCGTGAGCGGCTAACTTAACTAAGGTTTGTTACAAAAAGGTGCGGCTCTCCTCTCCCTGAAACACACGAAAAAGCCAATACAAAAGCTATGCCATTAACCCCGGCCAGCGTGCATCACCCACAAAAAAGCCCGTCGACGGACGGGCTCTTTGCCACCAGGCAGATCAGCGCTTGAACGGTGCCGGTTGCTGCTGGGTGAGGCAGTGGATATTGCCGCCGCCCAGCAGCAATTCGCGCCCTGGGATCATCACCACTTCGTGGTCCGGGAACACCTTGGCCAGGATCGCTCTGGCCTGGGCATCGGCCGGGTCGTCGAAGCTCGGGGCGATGATGCCGCCGTTGACGATCAGGAAGTTCACATAGGAACCGGCCAGGCGCACCGACGGGTCACGCGCCTGGCTGCCGAGCACCTGGTCGACGCCGGCGCATTCTTCGGCCGTGGCGAACAGCGGGCCGGGGATCGGCATCTTGTGCACCACGAATTCCCGGCCCTTGGCATCGCGGCTGTTTTTCAACACCTCGTAGGCGGCGTGGCACCGTGCATAGTTGGGGTCCTGGGGATCATCGGTCCAGGCCAGTAACACTTCGCCGGGGCTTACGTAACAGCAGAAGTTGTCGACGTGGCCGTCGGTCTCGTCGTTGTACAGGCCGTCCGGCAGCCAGACGATGGTCTGCACCGACAGGTGCTCGCGCAGGATCTCCTCGATCTGCTCGCGGTTAAGGTGCGGGTTGCGATTGCGGTTGAGCAGGCACTCCTCGGTGGTGATCAGGGTGCCTTCGCCGTCGACATGGATCGAACCGCCCTCGAGCACGAAACCTTCGGTGTGGTAGCGCTGCACGCGCTCCATCTCCATGACCTTGGCCGCCAGCTCTTCATCGCGGTTCCACGGTGCATACAGGCCGCCGTCGAAGCCACCCCAGGCGTTGAAGCCCCAGTCCACGCCGCGCACTTCACCCTGGTCGTTGATCACGAAGGTCGGGCCGGTGTCGCGCACCCAGGCGTCATCGTTGCTGATCTCGACCACACGGATGTTGGGCAGCTCGAGCTGGCGCCGGGCGTTCTCGTACTGGCCGGCGGAAACCGCCACGGTCACCGGCTCGAAGCGGGCGATAGCCTTGGCCAGGGTGACATGCGCGGCCTGCGCAGGCTTGCCGCCCAGGCGCCAGTTGTCCGGGCGCTCTGGCCAGACCATCCACACCTGGGTCTGCGGTGCCCACTCGGCGGGCATGTGGAAACCATCGGCACGGGGGGTCGAGTTGAGGGTCTTCATGGGTAACCTCTGCGAAGGCCCGGGGCCAGGGGCGCCAGGTCGGTGAGCGGATAAGGTGCAGGCCCGCCAGTATAGGTGGCAGGCTATTGGTCCGATATTACAACCGATAAATATCGACTTTAAAGCGCTTTGTGTAAAATATTTCGCCACGATAACGCCTTCATGACCGATAACAATCGATCATGAAGGCTGGCAAAAGGTCAAAGCCCTTCGGCGAGGATCCGCTCCACACTATCGACGAAGTAGTCCACGCTGGCCCGCGTGGTGCACATCGGTGGCTTGATCTTGAGAATGTTCAGGTAGTCGCCGGTCGGCTGCATGAAGATCCCCAGATCGCGCAGGCGATCGCACAAGCGCATGGTTTCCTCGGTGGCAGGCTCCAGGGTCTGGCGGTCACGCACCAGTTCCAGCCCCAGGTAGAACCCCGAGCCATGGGCCGCGCCGGCCAGCGGATAGTTATCGACCAATGCCTGCAGCCGCGCCTTGAAATGGCGCCCCACTTCCCGGGCGTTGTCCCACAGGCCTTCGTCACGCATCACATCGAGCACCGCGATACCGATACGGCAACTGACCGGGCTGCCGCCGGCGGACGAGAAGAAATAGCCCTCGGCCTCCAGTGCCTCGGCGATCTCCCGACGGGTGATCACCGCGCCCAGTGGCTGGCCGTTGCCCATGCCCTTGGCCATGGTGATGATGTCGGGCACCACGCCTTGCTCCTCGAAGCCCCAGAAGTACTCGCCCAGGCGTCCGTAACCGACCTGCACCTCGTCGGCGATGCACACGCCGCCGCGCTGGCGTACCTGGGCATAGGCCTGGCGCAGGTAGCCCGGCGGCAGCGAGATGCCCCCGGCGTTGCCGTAGACCGGCTCGCAGATGATGCCGGCCAACTGGCGTCCGCGGGCATCGAGGTCGGCAAGCTTGGCCTCGACATCGCGCAGGTAGTCGGGGCCGCTGTCGGCTCCGCGGAAGCGGCCACGGAAGGTGTTTGGCGCCTCCACCGGGTGCACCCAGTCCGGGCGGGTCTCCAGGGCCTGTGGGTTGTCGGCGATGGAGGTGGAAATCGCATCGGTGGCCACCGACCAGCCATGGTAGGCCTCCAGCACGCTGAGCAGGTCGCGCCCGCCGCTGTAGGCCCAGGCCAGGCGGATCGCCAGGTCGTTGGCCTCGGTGCCGCTGTTGACCAGGAACACCCGGTCGAAGCCCGGTGGCGCCAGCGCCAGCAGGCGCTCGGCAAACTCGGCGATGGCCGCGTAGTGAAACCGCGAGTTGGTGTTGAGCAGCGACCACTGCCGGGCCGATTCGGCGACCATGCGCGGATGGCCGTGGCCCAGCACCGCGACGTTGTTGAGCATGTCCAGGTACGAGCGGCCCTGCATGTCGATCAGGTAGTTGCGCCAACCGCGCTCGATGTGCGGCGGCTGGGCGTAATAATGCTTCTGCGAGCGGGCAAAGCTGGCATCGCGACGGGCCAGCAGGGCCTGGGGGTCGGCCAAGGGTTCGGCGTCGCACGCAAAGCCCAGCAGCACCCGTGGCGACGGGCATAGCGCCAGCCAGGCGGCGGCACGCGATGGCGTGGCGAAGAACGGCGGCTGCAGATCCGCCACCCGGCACAGCTGCACACTGAGCAAACCACAGGTGGCGCCTAGCGCCTGGCCCTTCGCCAACGCCTGGCCATCGGCCGGCGCCTGCTCCAGGCCATTGAGCCACAGGCTCCAGTGCGCCGTGCGCAGGCAGCCACGGCCTTCGCCGCTGCGCTGCCAGGTTCCGGCCTCGGGGGCCTGCAAGGCGGTGCCGGGCGGCAGGTTGAGCTCAACCCCCAGGGCACAGGTGGCCGGCTCCTCGGGCCGGTCGATATGGGTTTGCGACAACCGGTACTGGCCGTGCAGGCTACAGGCCGGGCCGGGCTGGGCCGCGAGCAGGCGCTGGTCGAAGCCAGGTTGCTCCCAGTTGCCGGCCTCGCAATGCGCGCTGAGCACGCCGAGGTCGACCTGGGTTACCGCGTGCCCGGCCAGGCTCGGCAGCAACCGGGCACAACCGGTGAAATCCACGGCATCTGGGCCACGCCCTGCCGCCTGCAATATCGCCGCCTCCATCAACTCGGCAGGCACCGCGCAGGCGGTATCGAGGATTTCCCACTCGTGGTCGATGTTGTCGCGGATGTACTGGTTGCCGGGGTCGATCGCCAATTGCTGCTCGCTGCTCAGCACCAGTACCGCGGCGCGGTTCAGGACCAGCGGCCACAATGCCCGCAGTTCGGCGTCCTGTAGCGGGTTGAGCGCCTGGTAGGCGCTGACCGCCGGGAGGATGCGCAGCGGATCGCCTTCGGCGTGGTGCAACAAGGCCGCGCAGGTCACCGACAGCTCGGCAACGCGCCAGGTGCGCAGCAGATCGCCGAAATCGATGACACCTCGCACCTGCCACTGGCGCTGCTCATCACGAAGCCAGACCACGTTGTCATCGGTGATGTCCAGGTGCACGGCCTGGATCGGCAGCTTATCGATCAACGGCTGCAAACGTTCACCGGCCTCACGTGCAACCTGCTCGATCCGGATACGGCGCTGGCCATCCCGCACCGCCGACAGCAAATGGCCGATCAACGCCTGGGCATGGCGCGGATCCCATTGCAGCGTGCGCTCAAGGCCCGGGTGGTCGAAGCCGGCCAACGCCAGGTCGACCTTGGCGCACAGCGCGCCCAGCTCGGCGATCACCCGCGCCGGCAAGTGCTTCAAACGCGTCAGCGGCTCGCCGTCGAGGTACTCCAGCAGCCGCACCCGCAATGCCTGCCCCTCGATGTCCAGCGCCAGCAGCCCCTCGCCATTGCTGGCCGGGCGCACGGCCGGGACCGGCAAGCCCTGCCCGCGCAGATACTCCAGCGCGGCATGCTGGGCCTCCAGCTCCACCTGGGCGTAGCTGCCATGGCAGGCCTTGAGCACGAAACGCGCTTGCCCGCAGTCGACCCGCAGGTTCAGGTCCTGCTGGCTGCCCAGGGCCCGCAGGCTGCCCTGCAGATCGTAGTGCGCCCGCAACAAGGCATGGGCCTGGGCCTCGCCAAGCAGGGGGGCCGGTAGGCTGGAGCGCTGGAGCAGGGTAGAGAGGGACATGCAGGAAGCCTCGTTTTTTTCCTGTATATCGCCATCAGTCAGGCCGCTTGGCAAGCTGCCAGCGCACAATCAGCGCGTCACTCGCGCGGCACGGCCCAATACCTGGCTTGCCCTGGCAACGCCATGGACAGGCGCAAGGCCCCATGGCATCAACACGAAGCGCTGATCGACTGCCTGAAGTAGCGCATAATTGCGCCAGACTTTTTCTGGCGCGACGACCGCGATGATTCCAAGACCCACGCCTCCACGCCGCCCCCGCTGGCGCAGCCTGGCCTTGCTGGCGCTGTGCCTGGCGCCGCTGCTGTGGCCGCTGCACCACCTGGCGCAGCGATACTACCAGGACGAACTGGCCTCGCAGAACCGCCAGACCCTCGACCTCTACGTGGCCAACCTGCTCGGCACCCTGCACCGCTACGAGACCCTGCCGCAGATCCTCGGCGACCTGCCGGCGCTGCGTGGCGTGCTGGCCGACCCGTTGCGCCTGGAATCGGTGACCAACGCCAACCGCCTGCTCAAGGACATCGCCCACCAAACCGGCGCCGAGGTGATGTACCTGATGGACGTCAGCGGCAATACCCTGGCGGCCTCCAACTGGGACAAGCAGGACAGCTTCGTCGGCCGCAACTTCTCGTTCCGCCCGTACTTCATCGAAGCCATGGAAGGCCGCCTGGGGCGCTTCTTCGGCCAGGGCACCACCTCGGCCAAGCGCGGCTACTTCTTCGCCGCCGCCGTGCACGACCGTGAGCGGGTCATCGGCGTGCTGGTGGTCAAGGTCGACCTCGACCACACCGAAACCCTGTGGGGCCGCACCCCGGAGCAATTGCTGCTGACCGACCAGAACGGCGTGGTGGTGCTCACCTCGCGCCCGGACTGGCGCTTTCGCGCCACCCGCGCGCTGAGCGATGCCGAGCGCCAGGCGATCATCGCCATCCAGCCCTACCCGACCCAGGCCCCGCAACCGCTGAGCCTGAACCCTGACGCCTGGCTGATCCAGACCCGCAACATCCAGGAGACCGGCTGGCAGGTGAGCATCCTCGCCCCGCGCCAGCTGGTGGACCGCTCGGTGCAGACCGTCATGGCCATCGGCGCCGGCGCGCTGCTGGTGACCATGCTGCTGGCCGGCCTGGTGATGCAGCGCCGACGCCACTACATCGACCGCATCGACTTCGAAGCCCGCGCCCGCCAGGAGCTGGAAAACCGCGTGATCGAACGCACCGCCGACCTGGAGGGCCTCAACACCCGGCTCAAGAGCGCCGTGCTGGAGCGGGAGAATGCCCAGCAGGAGCTGGTGCGCGCCCAGGACGAACTGGTCCAGGCCGGCAAGCTGTCGGTGCTGGGCACCATGTCGGCGAGCATCAGCCACGAGCTCAACCAGCCGCTGGCGGCGATCCGCAGCTACGCCGAGAACGCCGAGATTCTCCTCGACCACCAACGCACCGACGATGTGCGCGGCAACCTCAAGCTGATTGGCGAACTGACCGGGCGCATGGCCTCGATCATCACCCACCTGCGCGCCTTCGCCCGCCGCGACCAGCACGCCCCGGAAAGCGTGGCCCTGCAACCGGCACTGGACGACGCCCTGGCACTGCTGGCCAAGCGGCGCCGGGCCATGGCCGTGGAGCTGGTGCGCGACCTGCCCGAGGCCACCCTGTGGGTGCAGGCCGGCGAAACGCGGCTGCGCCAGGTACTGGGCAACCTGCTGGCCAATGCCCTCGACGCCCTTACCGAAAAAGCCAACCCGCGCAAGCTGTGGCTGAGTGCCGAACGCCAGGATGACTGCGTCTACCTGTACATTCGCGACAATGGGCCAGGTTTCAGTCGCCAGGCCCTGGAGCATGCCAAGGAGCCGTTCTTCACCACCAAGACCCGCACCCAGGGCCTGGGGTTGGGGCTGGCCATCTGCGAAAGCCTGATGCACGCGCTGGGCGGCGAGCTGCTGCTGGGCAACCACCCGGAAGGCGGCGCCCTGCTGACCCTGCGCATGCGCGTGGCCAAGCCCGGCGCCAACCTGCAATCCTCGGAGGACACCTCGGCATGACCGAGACACTGATCGACAGCCGCGCCCAGGTGATCCTGGTCGACGATGACCCCCACCTGCGCCAGGCACTGAGCCAGACCCTCGACCTGGCCGGGCTCAAGGTAGTGGCGCTGGCCGATGCCCAGGGCCTGGCCGCGCGCATCGAGCAGGACTGGCCGGGGGTGGTGGTCAGCGATATCCGCATGCCCGGTATCGATGGCCTGCAACTGCTCGAGCAACTGCATGGCCGCGACAACGAACTGCCGGTGCTGCTGATCACCGGCCACGGCGATGTGCCGCTGGCGGTGCAGGCGATGCGCGCCGGGGCCTATGATTTTCTTGAGAAACCCTTCGCCAGCGACGCTCTGCTCGACAGCGTCCGCCGGGCCCTGGCCCTGCGCCGCCTGGTGCTGGACAACCGCAGCCTGCGCCTGGCCCTGAGCGACCGCCAGCAACTGGCCACGCGCCTGGTCGGCCAGTCGCCGGGCATGCAGCGCCTGCGCGAGCAGATCGGCGCCCTGGCCGCCACCCGTGCCGATGTGCTGATTCTCGGCGAGACCGGCGCCGGCAAGGAGGTGGTGGCCCGCGCCCTGCACGACCTGTCGAGCCGCCGGGACGGGCCGTTCGTGGCGATCAACGCCGGCGCCCTGGCCGAGTCGGTGGTCGAGAGCGAGCTGTTCGGCCATGAGCCGGGGGCGTTCACCGGCGCGCAGAAGCGCCGCATCGGCAAGTTCGAGTTCGCCAACGGCGGCACGCTGTTCCTCGACGAGATCGAGAGCATGAGCCTCGACGTGCAGGTCAAGCTGCTGCGCCTGTTGCAGGAGCGGGTGGTCGAGCGCCTCGGCGGCAACCAGCTGATCCCGCTGGATATCCGCATCATCGCCGCGACCAAGGAAGACCTGCGCCAGGCCGCCGACCAGGGGCGCTTCCGCGCCGACCTGTACTACCGCCTGAACGTTGCGCCATTGCGCATCCCGGCGCTGCGCGAACGCGGCGACGACATCCTGGTGCTGTTCCAGCACTTCGCCGACGCCGCCAGCACGCGCCACGGCCTGCCAGCACACAGCCTGCAACCGGCGCAACGCGCGCTGTTGCTGCGCCACGACTGGCCGGGCAACGTGCGCGAACTGCAGAACGCCGCCGAGCGCTTCGCCCTGGGGCTGGAGCTGGCCCTCGACGGCCAGCTGCCGAGCGCCACCGCTGGCACTGCGCTGCCCATGCCCAGCGGCAACCTCAGCGAGCAGGTCGAGCAGTTCGAACGCGCGCTGATCGCCGCTGAGCTGAACCAGCCGCACAACTCCATGCGCAGCCTCGCCGAAGCCCTCGGCATACCGCGCAAGACCTTGCACGACAAGCTGCGCAAGCATGGCCTGAGCTTCGAAGGCGGCAGCGGCGGGCACGACGACCAGGAGGACAACCGTCAATGAGTAGCGATAGCCAGTACCTGCAAGCCGTGCTGCACGGCGATATCCCACTGACCCGCGAGATGGGCATGCAGGTGCTCGACTGGCACGGCCACTGCCTGCGCCTGCAACTGCCGCTGGCGCCCAACGTCAACCACAAGAGCACCATGTTCGGCGGCAGCCTGTATTGCGCCGCGGTGCTGGTGGGGTGGGGCTGGCTGCACCTGCGCTTGCGCGAACTGGGCATCGATGACGGGCATATCGTCATCCAGGAGGGGCAGATCAGTTATCCGCTGCCGGTCACCGGTACGGCGGTGGCACAGTGCCCGGCGCCGGACCAGAAGACCTGGGAGCGGTTCCTGACCATGTACCAGCGTCGCGGGCGGGCGCGGCTGACGCTGGAGACAGTGGTGAGCAACGAGGGGTACGACGAGCCTGCCGTGAAATTCACTGGCCAGTACGTTTTGCATCGCTGAAGGCTTGGGGGCGCTTCGCACCCCTTTCCGACCGGTCCGACGCCTCGGCAAGGCCGCTCCTACAGGGAAACGTGACCCCCTGTAGGAGCGGCCTTGTGTCGCGATGGGCTGCAAAGCAGCCCCGGCTATCTCAAGCTCGGATCGCGTCTGCCAGCTCGACCAACGCCTGCCGCCAGCCGGCAGCCTTGGGCAACGCCAGGAAAAACGGATTGAGCAACGACTCCCGCGCCGGATACCGGAACGACGATCCATCCAGCCCGATCACCTCGCCCCCGGCCCCTTCCAGCACGCCCTGGGCAGCCGCCGTATCCCACTGCGAAGTCGGCGCCAACCGCGGATAACAGTCGGCACTGCCTTCGGCCAGCAGGCAGAACTTCAGCGAACTGCCGATATTGGCCAACTCCAGCTCACCCACCGCACCACTCAATCCGGCCAGCAGGGTCTCCTGCTGCGCGCTGGTATGCCGGCGGCTGGCGACGACGGTAAACTTCGTCCCCTGCGCCGGCGCGTTGCGTACCTGGATCGGCTGCGCGGCGCCATCACGCTCCACACGCCAAGCCCCCAGGGCGCGGCCGCCGTAGTAACAGCGGCCATTGGTCGGCATGGCCACCACGCCAAACACCACTTCGCCGCGCTCGATCAGCGCGATGTTGACGGTGAATTCCTCGCTGCCGGCGATGAACTCCTTGGTACCGTCCAGCGGATCGACCAGCCACCAGCGTTGCCAGCTTTCACGGGTCGCCAGCGGGATGTCGCAGTCTTCTTCGGACAGCACAGGGATCTCGGGCGCCAACGCCAGCAGTCCATCGGCAATCACCCGGTGCGCCGCCAGGTCGGCGGCGGTCACCGGCGAGTCGTCGGCCTTGTTGCTCACCGCCACGTCGGCGCGCCAGAACGGCAGGATCGCCTCGCCCGCGCGCAAGGCAAGTTGCACCACGCCCTGCATCAATTGCCGGTCGCTCATACGCTCAGCGCCCCACGCTGGATCAGCAGGTCACGGGCCAGGTACAGCGCGGCCAGCGCCCGGCCCTCGGTGAACTGCGGGTGCATGGCCAGGGCCGACAGTTCGCGCAGGTTGACCTTGTCGACCCGCATCGGCTCGGGCTCGTCGCCCTCCAGGCGCTCTTCGTACAGGTCGGTGGCCAGCACCACCTGGATCTTCTGGCTCATGTAGCCGGGCGACAGCGACAGTTCGGTCAGGTGCTCCAGCTGGCGCGCGCCAAACCCGGCCTCTTCCTTGAGCTCGCGGTCGGCGGCGGCCAGCACGTCTTCGCCCGGCTCGATCAGGCCCTTGGGCAGGGACAGCTCGTATTCGTCGGTGCCGCCGCAGTACTCCTCGACCAGTACCGCATGCTCGGCGTCGAGCATGGCCACGACCATCACCGCGCCGTAGCCATTGCCACGCCCGACCAGGCGCTCGTAGGTGCGCTCGGCGCCGTTGGCGAAGCGCAACTGCACGGCTTCGACACGGAACAGGCGGCTGCTGGCGACAATCTCGCGATTGAGGACGGTGGGTTTCTGGCGCATGGGGCGGCTCCTTGGCGTGAACGGGTTACTATACCGTGGCTTGCCGACTGATCGAGAGTTTCCCATGCCCGTTCTTCCCTGGTCTGCCATCGATACCGTCCTGCTGGACATGGACGGCACCCTGCTCGACCTGCACTACGACAACCGCTTCTGGCTGGAGCACCTGCCCCAGCGCTATGCCGAGCTGCATGGCGTGAGCCGGGCCATGGCCGAAATGGAGCTGCAACCGCTGTTCGAGCGCCACGCCGGCACGCTCAACTGGTACTGCCTGGATTTCTGGAGCCGCGAGCTGCGCCTGCCGATTCGCGCACTCAAGCAGGAGATCGCCGAGTTGATCGCGCTCAAGCCCGACGCCGACACCTTCTTGGCCGCCGTTCGTCAGGCAGGCAAGCGCGTGGTGATGATCACCAATGCGCACCGCGACTCGCTGTCGCTGAAACTGGAGCGGGTGGAGTTGGCGCCGTATTTCGAACGGCTGATCAGCTCCCATGACTACGGCTACCCAAAGGAGAGCCCGCAGTTCTGGGACGCGTTGCAGGCGGACATCGGCTTCGACCCGGCGCGCAGCCTGTTCATCGACGACACCCTGGCGATCCTGCGCAGTGCCCGGCAGTTTGGCGTCGGGCATCTGCTGGCGGTGCGCCAGCCGGATAGCCGGGCGGAACCTCGTGACACCCAGGAGTTTGCGGCGCTGGAGAATTATCGGGATTTGTTGACGGGGCTGTAGGCCCTATCGCGGGGCAGGCCCGCGCCCACGAGTGCCTCGGCGTGGGAGCGGGCTTGCCCCGCGCTGACGTCAGTCGGGAATACGCAATACCTGCCCCGGATAGATCTTATTTGGGTCCTTCAGCATGGGCTTGTTCGCCTCGAAGATCTTGTTGTACTTGTTGGCGTCGCCATAGACCCGCTTGGAAATCGCACTGAGGGTGTCGCCCTTCTCGACCTCGACGAACCGCGCCGCCTGAGCCACCGGCCCGGTAACGGTGATCTGGTCGTCCACCGAGGCCACGCCGGCGATGTTGCCCGCGGCCAGGATGATTTTCTCCTTCTCTTCCTGGCTGCTCACCTCCCCCTTGAGGATCACCTTGTCGCCCTCTACAGTGGCGGAGATGTTCGGGTTGCCCAGGCCAACGTCCTGGACGTGCTTCTTCAACTGCTCCTCGGCCTTGGCATTACCTGGTGTCAGCAGGTCGATCAACTTCTCGCCGGCTTCCTTCACGAAACTGAACAGGCTCATGTGGCGCTCCTTGATGATGAATCCATGGAAGCAGCAGTCTAGGCCAGGATCGCCCAACCCGCCGCCCTGCGGCTGATCGACGCGCTCTATCACGGGATAGACGCTAGCGATTAGACGCCCTCGGCCCAGAGGCCTAGGCTGGTGGGGTCAAACTGCCAGCCGGTATTCACCCCGATGAACAGCAAGCCACCGGTCTGCGCGGCGTCCACGCCCCTCGCCCTGCCCGCCGCCAGCAACACCTACGACTACGCCCAACTGTCCGACGCGAGTCGCGACAGCACCCCGCTGGCCGAGGAAGTCGCCCTGGCCATCGTCTACAACGGCCTCAACCAGGCGGTGATGCTGGTCAGCCCCACCGACCTGGAAGACTTCGCCGTGGGCTTCAGCGTCGGCAGCGGCATCGTCGCCAGCACCGATGAAATCTACGACGTGAAGCTCTCCGGCAGCGGCTCGGCGTTGTACGCCGACCTGGAGATCTCCAGCCGCGCGTTCTGGAACCTCAAGGACCAGCGTCGCCAGCTGGCCGGCACCAGCGGCTGCGGCCTGTGCGGTGTCGAAGCCCTGGAGCAGGCGCTGCCCGAACTCAACGTGCTGCCCGGGGCGCCGCTGCCGCCAGCACACTGGCTCAAGGACCTGCGCCAGCGCATCGATGCCTTCCAGCCCCTCGGCCAGCATTGCGGCGCGGTGCACGCGGCGCTGTTCATGGACCGCGACGGCCAGCTGCTGCTGGGCCGCGAGGACATCGGCCGGCACAACGCCCTGGACAAGCTGATCGGCGCCCTGCTGCGCCAGCGCATCGACAGCGAAGGTGGGCTGGCCATCGTCACCAGCCGCTGCAGCCTGGAGCTGATCCAGAAAGTCCTGCGCGCCGGCATCCAGACCCTGGTCAGCCTCTCGGCCCCCACCGGCCTTGCCCTGCAATGGGCGCGCAAGCACAACCTCAACCTCATCCACCTGCCCAAACACAGCGCACCGCGGGTCTTCAGCCCAGCGGCGGAGTAGCAACAGCCGTGACCTCGTACGAAAAACTGCCCGACAACGCCCCCGCCGCCTCCCCCCGCTACCAACCCTACCCCGGCCCCGCCGGCGGCTGGGGCGCACTGCGCAGCGTGGCCAAGGCCTGGGTCGGCAGCGACAATGCCCTGAAGAACATCCGCGCCCTGCTCAAGACCAACCAGAACGGCGGCTTCGACTGCCCCGGCTGCGCCTGGGGCGACTCGCCCGAGAGCGGCATGGTCAAGTTCTGCGAAAACGGCGCCAAGGCGGTCAACTGGGAAGCCACCAAGCGCCGCGTCGACGCGGCGTTCTTCGCCCGCTACAGCGTCAGCGCGCTGCTCACGCAGAGCGACTACTGGCTCGAGTACCAGGGCCGGCTGACCGAGCCGATGGTCTACGACCCGCTCAGCGACCGCTACCAGCCGATCGAATGGGACGCGGCCTTCGCCCTGATCGCCCGTCACCTGAACGACCTGACCAGCCCCGACCAGGCCGAGTTCTACACCTCGGGCCGGGCCAGCAACGAGGCGGCCTACCTCTACCAGCTGTTCGTGCGCGCCTACGGCACCAACAACTTCCCGGACTGCTCGAACATGTGCCACGAGGCCAGCGGCGTGGCCTTGGGCCAGAGCGTCGGCGTGGGCAAGGGCACCGTCACCTACGATGACTTCGAACACGCCGATGCGATCTTCGTCTGGGGCCAGAACCCCGGCACCAACCACCCGCGCATGCTCGACCCGCTGCGCGACGCGGTGAAGCGCGGCGCCCAGGTGGTCTGCGTCAACCCGCTCAAGGAACGCGGCCTGGAGCGCTTCCAGCACCCGCAGAACCCGCTGG
Organism: Pseudomonas sp. VA159-2; assembly: GCF_024126635.1. Taxonomy (NCBI): domain Bacteria; kingdom Pseudomonadati; phylum Pseudomonadota; class Gammaproteobacteria; order Pseudomonadales; family Pseudomonadaceae; genus Pseudomonas; species Pseudomonas sp. VA159-2. The sequence goes on from NZ_JAMYBV010000004.1 coordinate 262,839, forward strand.
AGATGCTGACCAACAGCGACCGCCCGACCAACACGGCCTTCTTCCGCCCGGCCCTGGGTGGCGACATGGCGCTGCTGCGCGGCATGGCCAAGTTCCTCCTGCAGTGGGAACGCGAAGCACAGGCCAAGGGCGAGCCGGCGATCTTCGACCATGCCTTCATCGCCGAACATGGCCATGGCGTGGCGCAGTACCTGGCGGTGGTCGACGCCACGTCCTGGGAGCAGATCCAGGCGCAATCGGGCCTGACCCTGGCCGACATCGAGCTGTCGGCGCGCATGTACTGCAAGGGCAAGCGGGTGATCATGTGCTGGGCCATGGGCATCACCCAGCACCGCCATTCGGTGCCGACCATCCAGGAAATCGTCAACCTCATGCTGCTGCGCGGCAACCTCGGCGTGGCGGGTGCCGGCCTGTGCCCGGTACGGGGCCACAGCAACGTGCAAGGCGACCGCACCATGGGCATCAACGAGCGCCCACCGGTGGCGCTGCTCGATGCCTTGGAACAGCGCTTCGGCTTTGCCGTGCCCCGCCACAACGGCCACAACACGGTCGAGGCGATCCACGCCATGCTCGAAGGCCGGTCCAAGGTGTTCATCGGCCTGGGCGGCAACTTCGCCCAGGCCACCCCGGACACCGAGCGCACCGCCCAGGCCTTGCGCAACTGCGAGCTGACCGTGCACATCAGCACCAAGCTCAACCGCAGCCACCTGGTGCACGGCAAGCAGGCACTGATCCTGCCGTGCCTGGGCCGCACCGATATCGACCTGCAGGGCGAAGGGCCGCAGGCGGTGACGGTGGAAGACTCGTTCAGCATGGTCCATGCCTCCAACGGCCAGCTCAAGCCGCTGTCCCGGCAGATGCGCTCGGAGCCTGCGGTGGTCGCCGGTATCGCCGCCGCCACCCTGGGCAAGCAGCCGGTGGACTGGCATTGGCTGGTGGCCGACTACGACCGCATCCGCGAGCTGATCGCCGACACCATCCCAGGTTTCGCCGACTTCAATCAGCGCCTGCGCCTGCCCGGTGGTTTCTACCTGGGCAACAGCGCCGGCAGCCGCCAGTGGAAGACCGCCAGCGGCCGCGCCAACTTCAAGGCCAACCTGCTGCCCGACAGCCTGCTCGACGAACGCGTGCGCGCCAGCGGCCAGGTGCCGGACCTGATCCTGCAGTCGATGCGCTCCCACGACCAGTACAACACCACCATCTACGGCATGGACGACCGCTACCGCGGCGTGCGTGGCCAGCGCGACGTGCTGTTCGTCAACGAGGCCGACATCGTGCGCCTGGGCTTCCAGCCGGGGCAGAAGGTCGACATCGTCTCGCTGTGGGGGGATGCCCATGTGCGCCGGGTGCATGGCTTCACCTTGCTGGCGTTCGATATTCCGGCGGGGCAGGCAGCGGCCTACTACCCGGAGGTGAACCCGCTGGTGCCGCTGGAGAGCATCGGCGATGGCAGCCACACGCCGACCTCGAAGTTCATCGCCATCAAGCTGGAGCGGGCGCGGGACGACGGGCGGATTGTCTGATCCGTGCTCCAGACGCACGGCCCTGTAGGAGCGGCCTTGTGTCGCGATGGGGCGCGCAGCGGCCCCGGCCATCTACGCGGCGCAGCTGAAATAGGCGGCGCAGCCGAAACTAAGTGACGCAGCCGAAACTACGCGGCGCAGCTGAAATCTAGGGCCGCTGCGCGCCCCATCGCGACACAAGGCCGCTCCTACAAGGGCCCGCCAAGCCACGCTGAACGCCACCCACAAAAAAGCCCTGGTCCGCATCGGCTCAGGGCTTTGTCATAAATACCTCTGACCGCCGAAAATCGAGAAAGTTTCATACATAATTCAATAAGTTAGAGAATTGTGTACAACTCGTGCTACTCGTCGGATTTCCATTGCAAGCCCATTCGCCGAGCCTCACATTCCGCCTCGTCATCCCCTTGAGGCTCTCTTGATGAAGAAGTACTCCTCGATTCTGTTGTTGTCTTTCAGCTTGCTCAGCGGCGTTGCCATGGCAGGCGGCACCACCGAGGCCGGCATTGGCGGCGCATTGGGTGGGGTACTGGGCTCCGTGGTGGGCAACTCCATCGGTGGTAGCACCGGCGGCGCCATTGGTGCCGGCCTGGGCGGCGCAGCCGGCGGGGCCCTGGGCGCGGACAAGCGCCAGCGTGGCGAAGCCGCCATCGGTGGCGCCCTGGGTGCGGCCGGCGGCAACGTGGTCGGTCGCTCCATGGGCGGCACCACCGGTAGCTATATCGGTGCCGCGGCTGGCGGTGGCGCCGGTGGCGCACTGGGTAACTACATGGGCAACAAGGCCGACGAAGACGAGCGCCATGAACGCCGCTACCGTCGCGGCTACGACGACCGCCGCTACTATGACCGTGGCCACCACTACGGGCACCGCAAGCACAAGCGCCACTGGCGCGACTGATCGCCAGCCTTACGCCTGGTACCTAAGGCCCTGCCCTCACCGGCGGGGCCTTTTCGTTGCTGCCTGCGCCAGGGGATTAAGGGCCACCCCGATATGGAGGCTACTAGCCACTAGTTATCATCCGCCCTTCAAACCATGCACAGGACGCAGGGAATGCGCGTGATCGTCACCGATCCGATCTGTTCGGCCCAGGCCAGGGATACCTGACCGATGCCTGGCCGCCGCCCGCCCCTGCTCAGCGAAGCCGGTTTTGCGAACATTCGCCAGCGGGTCGAGCAAGCCACCGGCGTGCACCTGGCCGATGACCGCCGCACCGGCGTGGCCGCCCGCCTGCACCAGCGGCTCAAGGCCCTGCGGCTGACGCAGTTCGAGCAGTACCTGGCAGTGCTCGACAGCCCCGCAGGCCCAGGCGAGCTCGAGCACCTGCTGCGCCTGCTGGTTGCCCGCGACAGTTACTTCTTCCGTGAACATCGCCACTTCGAATGCCTGGCCCACTGGCTGGCCACGCTGGAACATCCGCCGCGCCTGTGGAGCGCCGCCTGTGCCAGCGGCGAAGAGGCCTGGAGCCTGGCCATGGTCGCCGCGCAAAGCTCGCGGCTGCCGGGCTGGCAGGTGCTGGCCAGCGACTTCGACCCTCAGTTGCTGGCACGCGCCGCCACCGGCATCTACGACATCGCCCAGGCCCGCTACTTCCCCGAAGGCTGGCTGGCCCGCCATTGTCTGTGCGGGGTCGGCGAGACGGCGGGGCGCCTGCGCATCGCGTCTTCGCTGCGCGAGCGCGTGCGCTTCGAGGCGATCAACCTGATCCGCACCCTGCCGGCTGACCTTGGCAGCTTCGATGCCATCCTGTTGCGCAACCTGCTGGCGAACCTGGCGCCGCCGTACAAGGCCAAGCTGCTGCCGCGCCTGCTGGAGCACCTGCGCCCGGGCGGGCTGCTGATCATCAGCCATAGCGAGAGCATCCACGGGCTGGACCTGCCGCTGCGGCCACTGCTGCCGTCGGTGTTCGAGCGCCTATGATCAGAGGTACTGCCGCGCCGCCCGGCAGACAAGGACTGATCGCGCACCCGCGCGGCAGTGCGCTTTGGGATCGCGCCAGCCTGCCGCCCCCCTTCCCTTGCGAAACAGGCCTTTATCCATGCCCTGCCGAATCCTCCTTGCCGATCAATCGCCACTCTTTCGCGCCGGGCTGCGTGCCCTGCTCGAGCAGAAGAAAGACTTCGTCGTGGTGGGCGATACCGGCGATGCCATGGCCGCCGTGAGCCTGGCCGAAAAGCTCAAGCCCGACATCGTGGTGCTCGACATGAGTGGCGAACTGGACAGCCAGCAGGCCTTGCAGGAACTGTTCATCCGTGTGCCCGGCAGCCGGGTCCTGATGTTCTCGGCGCGTTCGGAGCTGGACCACGTGATGAACTGCCTGCAACTGGGCGCCCACGGTTTCCTGTTGAAGAACGCGCCGGTGGTCGAGCTCGAACAGGCCCTGCAGACCTTGCGTGGCGGTGGCCAGTACCTGTGCTCGGCAGTACTGCCGATGGTCATAGGCCAGGCCCTCAAGCACAGCCGCAAGCGCACCAACGCCCAGGCCCCGGCTCAGCCGTTGACCACCCGCCAGCTGGAGATCCTGCGCCTGATCGCCCGCGGCGAGACCACCCGTTCCATCGCCGACGGCCTGGGCCTGAGCATCAAGACCGTCGAGGCCCACCGCTCGCAGATCATGCACCGCCTGCAGATCCACGATGTGCCCGGGCTGGTGTTGTTCGCCGTGCGCGAAGGGATCATCCGCCTCAACGATTGAGCGACAGCCCGGCGAGGGTCAGTTGCAAGGCCTCGGGCAGCACTGCCGGCCGCCCCGAGGCACGCTCGATGAACACCTGCACCAGGATGCCCGCCGCGCAGGCCTCGGCCTCGCCGGGGCGGAACAGCGCCAGGCGGAACTCCACCGTGCTGCCCGCCAGGCGCGTCACCCCCAGGCCCACCTCGAGCACGTCCGGGAAGCCCGGCAAGGCGAAGAAGTCGGCCGCCGAGCTGACCACGAAAGCGGCCAGCTCGCCGTCGCGCAGGTCCAGCTCGGCCTGCTCGACGAGGAAGGCCTGGATGGCGGTTTCGAAGAAACCGTGCACGGTGGAGCCGGCAAGATGGCCGTTGAGGTCGTTGTCCTGCGGGCGGGTGAGGATGGGGTGGAAGTGGGAAAAGGCGTCGCGTTGCGGCGATTCGGTCATGGCAACATCCTGGGCTGTCTTCGACATGTCGTGGCAGCTTCCCACACTGCGCCGCAAACGCCTATCACCCTGTAGGCGCCGGCGTTGCCGGCGCCTTCGCCGCCCAGGTCATCCTCAGGCTCAGATATCCGCCACCTTCTGCCATACCTTCGGCCGGAAGAACAACGTCTCGCCCCGCGCCAGCCCGGTCAGGCTGTCGTGGTCCTTGACCACTTCGGCCTCGATCAGCTCGCTCTGCCCTTCCACCTTCAGGGTCACCCGGGTGGTCGCGCCCAGCGGGCGGATATCACGCACTTCGGCGGCATGGTGCCCCTCGGTTTCATGGCGCGACAGCGACACCTCGTGCGGGCGGAACAGCACATGCTGCCCCTCGGCCAGCGCCAGGCGGTTGGAGTCGCCGAGGAAGTGGTAGACGAAGTCATTGGCCGGCTGCTCGTACACCTCGCCCGGCGAGCCGATCTGCTCGATCACGCCCTTGTTCATCACCACGATGCGGTCGGCGACTTCCATGGCTTCTTCCTGGTCGTGGGTGACGAACACCGAGGTCAGATTGATGTCCTCGTGCAGACGCGCCAGCCAGCGACGCAGCTCCTTGCGCACCTTGGCATCCAGCGCGCCGAACGGTTCGTCGAGCAGCAGCACCTTGGGCTCCACCGCCAGTGCGCGGGCCAGGGCGATACGCTGGCGCTGGCCGCCGGACAATTGCTCGGGGTAGCGGTCGGACAGCCAGTCGAGCTGGACCATGTTCAGCAGCTCATGGACCTTGTCGGCGATCTTGCTTTCGCTCGGGCGCTCGCCCTTGGGCTTCATGCGCAGGCCGAAGGCGACGTTGTCGAACACGCTCATGTGGCGGAACAGCGCATAGTGCTGGAACACGAAACCGACGTTGCGATCGCGCACGTCGTGGCCGGAGACATCCTCGCCATGGAACACGATGCTGCCGTTATCCGGGGTCTCGAGCCCGGCGATGATCCGCAGCAGGGTGGTCTTGCCGCAGCCGGACGGGCCGAGCAAGGCCACCAGTTCGCCGCTGTGGATATCCAGGTTGATGTTGTCCAGGGCCTGGAAGCTGTTGAAGCGCTTGCTGACGTTACGTACTTCGATCGACATGAATCATTCCTCCGCGGCGCTGTGGCGCAGGCGGTTAATACGGTTCTCGCTCCACTGCTTGAGCAGCAGGATGAAGAGCGCCAGGATCAGCAACAGGCTGGCCACGCTGAAGGCCGCGACATGGTTGTACTCGTTGTAGAGGATCTCCACGTGCAGCGGCAAGGTGTTGGTGACGCCGCGAATGTGCCCGGACACCACCGACACCGCGCCGAACTCGCCCATGGCCCGGGCGGTGCACAGCACCACGCCGTAGATCAGGCCCCACTTGATGTTCGGCAGGGTCACGTGCCAGAACATCTGCCAGCCGTTGGCGCCGAGCAGGCGCGCGGCTTCCTCCTCCTGGGTGCCCTGCTCCTGCATCAGCGGGATCAGTTCACGGGCCACGAACGGCACGGTAACGAAGATGGTCGCCAGGACGATGCCCGGCAGGGCGAAGACGATCTGGATGTCGTGGTCCTGCAACCACGGGCCGAACAGGCCCTGGGCGCCGAACATCAGCACGTAGACCAGGCCGGCGATCACCGGCGACACCGAGAACGGCAGGTCGATCAGGGTCACCAGCAGGCTCTTGCCGCGGAAGCTGTACTTGCTCACGCACCAGGCGGCGGATACCCCGAACACCAGGTTCAGCGGCACCGAGATGGCCACCGCCAGCAAGGTCAGCTTCAGCGCAGAGAGCGCGTCGGGCTCGAAGATCGCCTCGAAGAAGGTGCCGAAGCCGTTCTTCAGCGCCTGCGACACCACGATCACCAGCGGCAGCGCCAGGAACAGCGCGAAGACGATCCAGCCCAGGGTGATCAGCACACGGCGCGAGGTGGCGCTGCCACGCCGGGCGGCGTTGGCGGCGGCGGTCGCGCCAAGGGAAGACGAAGACATTACCGGGCCTCCTTCAAGGGGTTTCGATGCGCCGCTGCAACAGGTTGATCAGCAGCAGCAGGATGAAGGAAACCACCAGCATCAGCACGCCGATGGCGGTGGCGCCGGTGTAGTCGTACTGGTCGAGCTTGACCATGATCAGCAGCGGCAGGATCTCGGTCTTCATCGGCATGTTGCCGGCGATGAAGATCACCGAGCCGTACTCGCCGACACCCCGGGCGAAGGCCAGGGCGAAGCCGGTGAGCCAGGCGGGCAGCAAGGCCGGGGCGAGGATGTGGCGGAACACCTGCAACGGTTTCGCGCCCAGGCAGGCGGCGGCTTCCTCGACTTCCCGCGGGATGTCCGCCAGCACCGGCTGCACCGTGCGCACCACGAACGGCAGGGTGACGAAGGTCAGCGCCAGGGTGATGCCCAGCGGCGTGTAGGCGATCTTGAAACCCAGGTCGGTGGCGAACTGGCCGACCCAGCCCGACGGGGCATACAGGGCGGTCAAGGCAATACCGGCGACGGCGGTGGGCAGGGCGAACGGCAGGTCGATCATGGCGTCGATGACCTTGCGCCCGGGGAAGGTATAGCGCACCAGCACCCAGGCCAGCAGGGTGCCGATCACACCGTTGATGATGGCGGCGAACAGGGCGGTGCCGAAACTCAGTTGCAACGCGGCGATGACCCGCGGCGCGCTGACGATGTTCCAGAACTGCCCCCAGGTGAGCTGCGAGGCATGAATGAACATGGCCGCCAGCGGTATCAGCACGATCAGGCTGAGATACACCAAGGTGTAGCCCAGTGTCAGCCCGAAGCCGGGTATGACGGGGGAAATGCGACGTGACATAAAGGTCCCTGGTTGAACGCACGAAGCCCGGGAGCGCTCCCGGGCCGGTGCAGGCTTCTGAATCCTGGGGCTGCTGCGCAGCCCTTTCGCGACACAAGGCCGCTCCTACAAGAATCCACGATCCCCTGTAG